>CADEFG010000038.1:9832-15535 GCA_902826505.1 uncultured Acidobacteriota bacterium | reverse complement strand
CGCGCCCGCATGCCAAGCCGTGACGACTTCGGTCGGCGTTAACGCACCGGGACAGACCGGGACTGAATAACGCCGGCAAAGCTCGATCGTTTTCAGATTTAAAGCCGGGCTGACGACAAAGGTCGCACCCGCCAAAATGCAAGCCCGCGCCGTTTCGGGGTCGAGCACCGTGCCCGCGCCTAAGACGACTTCATCGCCGAATTTGTCGGCAACCTGTTCCATCACTTTGATCGCGCCCGGCACGGTCATCGTGATCTCAAGAATCGGCACGCCGCCTTCCTTGATCGCGTCGATCGCCCGCATCGCTTCATCCGCCGACGAAGCCCGCACGACCGGAACAACGCCGATCTCGATAATTTTCGCTATAACTTCAGATTTTTTCATAAACTTTTTTAAGAATCGACAACAGATTACACAAATTGCACGGATTTTTTAGAGTTCTTTAGAGATTTTAATAAATCTGTGAAATCTGTGTAATCCGTTGTCAAAAATTATTACCTCGCGACGCGTGCGCCGCCGCCTTTCATGACGCGCTGCACGTCCGCCAAACTCGCCATCGTCGTATCGCCCGGCGTGGTCATCGCCAGTGCGCCGTGTGCCGCTCCGCAGTTGACCGCAAATTGCGCGTCTTCGCCCGACAAAAATCCGTAGATCAACCCCGAAGCGAACGAATCGCCGCCGCCGACGCGATCGAAGATTTCCAGATTTTCGCGCATCGGTGCTTGGAAAAGCGTGTCATTCGTAAAGCAAACCGCGCCCCAATCGTTGACGCTTGCAGTTTTCGCGTTTCTTAAGGTCGTCGCGGCGACCGCAAAATTCGGAAATTCCGCCACCGCGCGGCGAATCATTTTTTCAAAATTGACGACATCGAGTTTCGAGTGATTTTCGTCCTGTCCTTCGACCTCAAAACCGAGACACGCCGTAAAATCTTCCTCGTTGCCGATCATTACGTCAACATATTGACCGAGATCGCGATTGACTTCCTGCGCTTTCGCTTGTCCGCCGATCGATTTCCAGAGCGAATCGCGATAGTTCAGATCGTAAGAAATTATGGTGCCGTATTTTTTCGCGACTTCCATCGCTTCTTTCGCGACTTCGGGCGTCGATTCCGACAAAGCGCAGAAAATTCCGCCTGTGTGCAGCCAGCGCGCGCCTTCTTCACCAAAAATCTTTTCCCAATCGATGTCGCCTTTCTTTAATTGCGACACGGCAGTATTTCCGCGATCCGAACACCCCAAAGCGGCACGCACGCCGAATCCGCGTTCGGTAAAATTCATCCCGTTTCTGACGGTGCGCCCGACGCCGTCATATTTGACCCATTTGACGTGCGATTGATCGACGCCGCCCTGATAGATCAAATCCTGCACCAGTTTGCCGACCGGATTATCCGCGAGCGCCGTGACGACCGCCGCCCGCAGACCGAAACAGCGTTTCAAACCCCGCGCGACGTTATATTCGCCGCCGCCTTCCCAAACTTCAAACGAGCGCGTCGTGTGAATCCGTTTATCGCCCGGATCGAGCCGCAGCATTACTTCGCCGAGACTGACAATATCCCAGCGACATTCTTCCTTCGATTTTATATTCAACATAATTTTTAACTTTTAATTTTTAATTTTTAATTTGCCTCAACGCGCCATCCAGCCGCCGTCAACGACGAGAAGATGACCCTGCAGATAATTGCTCGCGGCTGAACTCAAAAACACGGCGGCACCCGCCAAATCCTCCGGGTTTCCCCAATGTCCGGCGGGAATTCGTTCCAAGATCTGCCGGTTGCGCGTTTCGTCCGCCTGAAGTGCCGCCGTGTTGTTGGTCGCAAAATAACCTGGCGCGATCGCGTTGACATTGATCTTATGTTTCGCCCATTCGTTCGCCAAAGCTTTCGTCAGCCCCGCGACGCCCGATTTTGAAGCCGTGTAAGCCGGAACCGTAATTCCGCCCTGAAACGATAAAAGCGACGCGATATTGACGATCTTGCCGCCGCCTTGTTCGATCATCTTTTTTCCGGCGGCTTGCGAAAGCCGAAAAATGCTCGAAAGATTAACTTCCAGAACGAATTCCCAATCTTCTTCGCTGAAATCAACCGCCGGCGCACGGCGAATCGTCCCGGCATTGTTGATCAAAATATCGATCCGCCCGAATTTTTCGACGACTTCCTCGATCAAACGGCGCGGCGTTGATTTATCCGACAGATCGCCCGCGACTTCCGCCGTCTGCCGACCGAGCGCGGCGATTTTTGCCTGGGTTTCGCTGGCGCCGCCCGTGCGGCTGGCGTGACAAACGACCTCCGCGCCGGCTTCCGCCAAACCGATCGCCATCGCCTGTCCTAATCCTGACGACGAACCCGTGACGAACGCAATTTTTCCGTCCAACTTAAATTTATCAAGAATCATAAAATAATTTCAGATTTGAAATCTCGAATCTCAGATTGCCTGCACACGAACTTTGACATTGCTGAACGCCGCGTTTCCCGTGAGTTCGTCGATCACGCGGTCGTCGGTCAGATCATTGAGCGAAACTCCGGCGTGATTTTTTGCCGTATCGAGCCGCACACCAACCCGCGCGTGTCCGTAACCGTGCGGAATCGAAACCACACCCGCCGCGATGTTTTCGGTAATTTCGCACGGAATCTCGACCGCGCCCGTCCGCGACGAAACCTTGACGGTTTGATTATTCTGCAAACTTAATTTTTCCGCGTCCGTTTGATTTATCAAAACCGTGCAGCGATTTTTGCCTTTGACGAGAACTTCCGAATTATGAAGCCACGAATTGCAATCGCGCAGATGCCGCCTGCCGATCAGCGCGAACGGAAAATCCTCTGTTTTGATTTCTTCCGTTTTCAGACGTTCCAAATCTTTGACCAAAACTTTCGGCGCGAGATTAATGCGTTTGTTTTCGGTAAAAAGCCGCGCGGGCAAACACGGTTTTAATTCGCCCAGATCAACGCCGTGCGCGCTTTTCCGCAATTCTTCGAGCGACAATTTATATTGACCGAACTGCAAGCCGAAATCCAGTTTCGCTTCGGGCGGAACGAGTTTTAAGGGTTCATCTTTGCCGCTCAAACGATGCGCGAGCGTTTGAAGAATTTCCCAATCGTATTTCGCATTTTCGCCTTTCGGAAAAAGCGGCGCGGAATATTTCGCCGTGTTGCGAACCGCCAGAAGATTAAAAACCACGTCGTAATGCGAAACTTCCAAACCGGTCGCGGGCGGCAAAATGATGTCGGCTTGGCGCGTCGTTTCGTTGATGTAAATATCGATCGAAACCATAAATTCAAGCTCTTCCAAAGCCTTTTCAAGCTGTCCGCCGTTCGGCGTCGAAAGAACCGGATTTCCGCAGCTGGTTATCAAGGCTTTGATCTGTCCGTCGCCGCCGGTCAGAATTTCTTCGGCGAGCGCGGCAACCGGCAATTCGCCCATAAATTCGGGCAAATGCCGCACGCGCGACTGCCAGCGATTAAAAATATTTCCGCCTTTCGACGCTGCCAGAATATCAAACGCCGGCGCGGTGAACATCGCGCCGCCCGCGCGGTCGAAATTTCCGGTCAAGATATTGATCGAATTTATCAGCCATTGACAGAGACTTCCGAATTTCTGGATCGAAACGCCCATTCTGCCGTAACACACGGCGGATTTTGCCGCTGCGAATTCGCGGGCGATCTGTTTGATCTGCGCGGCTGAAATGCCGGTTAAATTTTCAACTTTTTCGGGCGCGTAATTATTGGAGACCTCGCGCAAAATTTCAACGCCGTCGGTCAAATCGCTCAATCGATCAAGATTGACGAGATTTTCCGCGAAAAGCGTGTGGACAATCGCGAGCAGAAAATAAACGTCGCTCGACGGTTTGATAAAGTGATGTTCCGAGGCGACGCGCACCGTTTCCGTCCGGCGCGGGTCGAGCAAAACGATCTTTCCGCCGCGCTTTTTGATCGATTCCAAACGGTTGATGATGTCGGGCGCAGTCATCAAACTGCCGTTCGAAGCGAGCGGGTTGGCGCCGAGAATCAAAAAATATTCGGTGCGGTCAATGTCCGGGATCGGCAGCAGCAGCGGATGACCGAGCATTGCCCACGCCGCGAAATGATGCGGCAGCTGATCGACCGAAGTTGCCGAAAAATTGTTTTGGGTTTTGAGAGATTTTAAAAATTCGCCGCTTGAAAGCAAGGTTCCGAAATTATGAACCGACGGGTTTCCCTGAAAAACGGCGACCGCGTTTCTGCCGTATTTTGTTTGAATCTCACCGATCCGCCGGGCGATCTCGTCAAAGGCTTCGTCCCACGAAATTTCCTGCCATTCGTCGCCGACTCGTTTGACGGGCAATTTCAAACGATTTTTGTCTTCGTAAATATCCTTGAGCGCGAGCGCTTTCGGGCAAATATGCCCGCGTGAAAACGGATCGCGTTTATCGCCCGTGATCGATAAAATTTTGCCGCCCGCGTGTTTGATCTCGATTCCGCAAATCGCTTCGCACAAGTTACAAGCCCTGTAATGAACTTCTGACATCTCGTTTTCGCCTCGCAAATTTTGGATAAAAATGTAATTCAACTATACAAAGTTAAAACCTGAGATTCAAAATTAAATATTATATTTTGAGAATCTTGAATCATAAATCTTATATTTTGAAGAATGATTACTATTTCTGCGAGGCTTCCAGACCCGAAGTTCCCGTGTCGTATTCGGGTTGCACATTGACGACGCCGAATTGGCGGTCTTTGACTTCCCGGTTCGCCGCCATCATCCACAGAAAGTTGATCGAACCGCCCGGCGCGGCGACGTTCGGATGATACCCGCGCGGCATCACGACGACATCGCCTTCGCGGACGACTTCGACGAGTTCGGGATCTTGCGGATTTGTATAAACCATCTGAATTCCCCACTGCGGCGCTGGCATATCAATGTACAGATAGATTTCTTCGAGCATTTCGGCGTGTTCGTGCGGCGGAAAGCTCGTCCAGTTGCCGTCCGACGAAAACGTGACGCCCGCCATAATTCGTCCGGCTTCGATGTTTTTCCCCAAAAGAATATTCAGATCGCGCTCGGTCGGCGGCGCGCCGGCGGTAAAATGAAGCGCGGTATTTTTGCGAATCTCTTCAAACGAAACGAATTGCAACGGATAAAGATTGGCGACCTCCGCCGAAACTTCGGCGATGTCACAGCCCGTTGCGGTCGAAACTTCGACCTCGGAATCACGCGGCACATAAAGCGAATCGTAGCGGTTAAGATTAAAACTTGTATCGCCCGTCACGATTTTTGCCGCGCCGTTCAGACAAATCAAGCCCGTTTCGTGCGTCGCGGTTTCAAAACTAACGGGCGCGTCATTCGCTTCGAGCCGGATGCGCCCGTAATGAAGATGCCGCGTCGCCGTATTTTTCGGCGTCACGCTGATATTTCTGCCTTTTTCCCGATGCGTCGCCCGGACAACACAAGTTTCCCGATTGATATTTTCCAATGCTGCTTGTTCTTTCATATTTTCTCTTTGAGGGAAAAAGGCGAAAAGGGTAAAAGCGGAAAAGTTTTTTGTCGAATACTGAAGATCAACCTTTTCACCTTTTCACATTTTCACTTTTTCACTTTCAAAAACTCAAACCGTGCGTCAGATATTCTTCGACCGCGACTTCGAGCGCGCCGCCGATCGCCGCGCCCTGCGGTTCACCGGCTTCGATCGACCAGCCTTCGGTTTTGCCGATAATGCTTCGCTCGATCGCTT
>CADEFG010000038.1:0-9743 GCA_902826505.1 uncultured Acidobacteriota bacterium | reverse complement strand
CCCGCAACCGCACGATTTGCCGCCCGCGACGATCGTCATATGTCCGAATTCGCCGGCGACGCCGCGCCCGAGTCCCGAACCGCGATAAACCTCGCTGCCGATCACAAGCCCGACGCCGATGCCGGTTCCCGAACGAACGAGCACAAAATTCGTCATCAGACCGTCGCTCGATTCGCGGATCTTCAAACGCGCTTCATACATGGCGGCGGCGGTCGCGTCGTTTTCGACCACAACCCTGACGTTTTCGTTCGGCTGCAGGGCGGAAACGATGTCAATATCGTGCCAGTCAAGATTCGGCGCGTAAACCAATTTGCGGCGTTCCGCATCGGTCAAACCCGGAATACTGACGCCGATCACCCGGCAAACTTTATCCCGATTCGCCTTTATCAAATTATCGATCCGCTCACGCACCAATTTAAGAGCGGCTTCGGCTTTCGGCGGCGTTGCAAAATCATCTTCGTCCGTAATCTCGCCTTTGAGCGTCGTCATTCCGACTTGCGAGGTGCGGACGCCGAGGTTCACGCCGATAAAATAATCGGTGTCGTCAACGAACGACAAAACGCGCGGTTTGCGCCCTTGTCCCGTCACTTCGAGCGTTTCCTCGCGCAATATCCCAGCCGAAATAAGCGGTTTGACGTTTTCGGTGACCGTACTTTTGTCAATATCGAGACGATTGGCGATCTCGGTGCGCGTAATCGGTTGCGCCGCCCGAATCAATCGCAGCAGCAAGCTTCCCTTTTTGGCAATATTCGGCGTTCCCGCCGTCGCATTTGTCAAATCATTTTGAAAAACGATCGTTTCATTCATAGAATTAAAAAAATTTAATTCTACAACGAAACCGTCTGTTCTGCCCAAAATTGAAACTCACGATGTTTATTTTCTTCGGCTTTGACCAAAATTTCCCCGCTCGCGACCTTGCACAAATGTTCAAAAACCCTCGCGCCGACCTGCGCGATGCTTTCCGTGCCTTCGATAATATTGCCCGCCGAAACGTCCAAATCACGCGACATTCGTTCAAAAATCGCGTTGTTCGAGGCAAGTTTGATAACCGGCGCAATCGCGTTGCCGATGGTCGTTCCGCGTCCGGTCGTAAAAATTACAACCGTCGCTCCGGCGGCAACCAAGCCGGGAGTCGATTCCTGATCGTAGCCCGGACCTTGCATCAGATTCAAACCTTTCAAGCGCGGCGTTTCGGCATATTCGACACAATCTTCAACCCGCGTGGTGCCGGCTTTGGCAATCGCCCCGAGCGATTTGATCGTGATATTCAAAAGACCGCCGGCGATGTTTCCGGCACTCGGATTATTGTTCAAAACCGCGCCGAATTTCGAGGCGTATTCCTTATACCAATCGATCAAGGCGTAAATTTTCTTGCCGGTCGCATAATCCTTGGCGCGGTGCGCGAGAATATGTTCCGCCCCGCAAAACTCGGGAACTTCCGTAATGAGAACCGTGCCGCCCGAACGAATCAACAAATCCGAAGCATAACCGAGCGCGGGATTTGCCGAAATTCCCGAAAAGCCGTCCGAACCGCCGCATTTGACACCCAACACAAGCTCGCTCAACGGAAATTCTTCGCGTTCGGTTTTGTTGACCTCGGGCAGCATTTCTTCGACAAATTTCAACCCCTGTTCGATCGCCGCCTGCGTTCCGCCGACTTCCTGAATGCCGATCTTGTAAAAGGGCTTATCGATCGGTTTTTCGCGTTTCGTCAAATATTTTTCGACGTATGAAAGATTTGTTTTCTCGCATCCCAGATCGATCAAAATCACCCCGCCGACATTCGGATGATCGGCGTAATTTGAAAGCGTCCGCATCATCACGTCGAGCGTCGAACCGTCCTGACAACCGCAGCCTTTGTTGTGCGGAATCGCGACGACGCCGTCCACGTTCGGAAATTTTTCGCGTTTGTAATGCAGAAATTCCGACATCATCGAAATCTGCGTCGCTTCGTGGCTCGCGCACATCGAGGTCGGGACGATCAGCACAAAATTGCGCGTTCCGACCCGCCCGTCATTGCGGCGAAATCCCATAAAGGAGCCGGTTTCTTCGGGCGAAAAATAATCCGGCGACGGATTGTAAATATCTTCCGGCAAATCGCGGACGATCGGCACTTCGTCCGACATATTTTCGTGCGTGATCCATTCGCCTTTTTCGATCCCGAGCGAGGTGCCGATCGGCTGCCCGTATTGACGGACAAAATCTCCCGCCGTAATATCGCGGGTCGCAAAACGATGCCCGGGCGGCACGGCTTGTTTTAATATTAAAATGCTTTGATTCGGTAAAACCAGCGTGAGATTTTCTGACGTTTCATTCTTGACGACCGCGACGTTATCGTTCGGATTGACGATGATCGCATAGTCGCTGATCGGGACGGCAGGTTGTGTGTAAGTGTCTAACATAAATATAGTCAGAACCGTCTGCGGTAGCGGGCGGTTAACTTTTCTTCTAATCCAACCCATCCGCTACCGCAGATGGTACTGACAAAACATCAGGCAAAACAAATGAGCTTACGTTATTATGAAGTCGAATCCACAAACCCGGATTTTCATCGCATTGTTTGGCAAGCTCGGTTTTCTCCGTCGCGAGTTCCGTCTCAAGAAAACGCTTGAAGCTCGGGATTTTGCCCGGCGCGGTCGAAGCGTCAACGATCGACTGGACGATCTTTTTCGCGCCTAAGATCGCCGCCGGTCCCAGAGTCAAAATGCTCGTCGCGCGGCGGCATTCCGCTTCGTCTTCGGCAGAAATATTGCTGCCGCCGACCTTGAATTTGCTTATGTGATGTTCGAGAATCGTCGGCGAGATCGGAATAATTCCGGCAATATCGTTAAAGCGTGCGCCCGAATTCGGTTTGATGTAGCAAAGATGCGACGCGGCTTCGGCTTCGGGACCAAACCCCAAAAAGAAAATATCGATGCCGCCCAAGGCTTCGAGCTTTTCGAGATATTTGACGAGTTCGCCTTCGAGATCGCCGGTTTCGGTGTTCATCGGCGTAAAGCTTTTGATCTTCGCAAAAAACTCGTCGCCCAAAAGCCGTTCGAAATCGCGGACGAAACTGAGTCCGTTGTTCATCCGCATCGGCGCGAGCGCGTCCTGCGTAAAAACGTGGAGACGCCCGAGCAGCGCGTCGATCTCGTCCGTTTGCGCCAACCGGCTGATAATTTTATACATCGCCTGCGCGCCGCGTCCGCCAAGCAAAAGGATGATAATATCGCCCGATTTTTCTTTTGAATACGCGATCAATTCATCAAACATTGCCTGCCCGACCGCTTCTTCGCTCGCCAAAACCTGAAAATTAAAGGCGGAATTATTTGCCGGGATTTCCGCACCGTCAACGGAATAGCCGAGCCAAACATTGTTTCCGGCAATTCGCTGATCGATGGTTTTTCTTGCTATACTTTGAACTGACATCATTATTAAAGAGTTATTTTAATTGGTTTAACCAATTAAATGCAAATTTTATTTTTGTATTTTAGTGCGACCAACTAAAATTTGTTCCAATAATATACAAAATATTAAGCAAAAAGTAAATTGTTGAGGCTTGACAAAAGTCTCAATGGTGTTACACACTACTAACAAATTTGCCAAATGGTAATACCTTTTGCTTATATTTTCATAAGTTTATAATTTCAAATATATTTTATGAGTTATGCCAAATTAGATTTAAGCGGCAGAGTCGCCGTCGTGATCGGCGGCACGTCCGGCATCGGACGAGCGATTGCCCACGGCTTGGCGGAAGCTGGCGCGGATGTCGTTTCGACGTCGCGCCGCACCGAACAAGTCGAATCAACTGCCCGAGAAATCGAAGAACGCGGAAAAAGAACTTTACGGATCACATCCGACGTTTCCGACCGCGATTCGCTTCAAAATCTTTTGGACGAATGCGTCAAGACGTTCGGCAAAGTCGATATTCTG
Organism: uncultured Acidobacteriota bacterium; assembly: GCA_902826505.1. GTDB lineage: Bacteria > Acidobacteriota > Blastocatellia > Pyrinomonadales > Pyrinomonadaceae > JAFDVJ01. Next base: position 5,828 of record CADEFG010000038.1, on the reverse strand, counting down.
GTCAATTCCGCCGGACGGACAAAACGGGCGCCGACCCTCGATTTTGACGAAAGCGACTGGAACGCAATCATCGAAACGAATTTGAACGGAACGCTGCGCGCCTGCCAGATTTTCGGACGCCAGATGCTCGAAAACGGTTACGGAAGAATCATCAATATCGCTTCGCTTTCGACCTTCGTCTCGCTTTTTGAGGTCGCCGCTTATTCGGCATCGAAAGCAGCGGTCGCGAGTTTGACGAAATCGCTCGCGATCGAATGGGCACCGCGCGGCGTCAACGTCAACGCGATCGCGCCGGGCGTTTTCAAAACCGATCTCAATCGTCAATTGCTCGAATCATCCGAGCGCGGCAAGGAATTCCAGATTCGCACGCCGATGCGCCGTTTCGGACAGGTCGAAGAATTGGCGGGCGCGGCGGTTTTTCTCGCGTCCGAAGCGGCGAGTTTTGTGACGGGCGAGGTTTTGGTCGTTGACGGCGGATTTTTGGCTTCGGGCGTAAATCAGTAAAATCAGAACCGTCTGCGGTAGCGGATGGTTTTGCTCAATTTATGTAGAAATTATTGAGTATGTAACTTAAACCGTTCGCTACCGCCAACGGTTCTGACTTTTGATTTGTGAGTTCAGAAATTGAAATCAAAACCGAAAGGCTTCAAAAAATGCTTTCCGCTGAAAATCTCGGCGGAGTTTTGCTCAATTCGCAGGCAAATTTCGCCTGGGCGACGGGCGGAAAATCGAGCGGCATTAATTTGAGCATTGAAGCGGGCGCGTGTTTTTTGCTCGTTCGCGCCGACGGTAAAAAATTTCTTTTGGCAAATAATATCGAGATGCCGCGAATTTTATCGGAAGAAATTTCCGCCGACGATTTTGAACCGGTCGAATTTACGTGGCAAGCCGAAAAATCGGCGGGCGATTTTGTCATCGAAAAGGCAAAATCATTATTGAAAACAAACGGCGTGATCGCCGCCGATTTGCCTCTGAGTTCAAATATTCGCGCGGTTGAAAATCTGATCGCACGCTGCCGCTACGGTTTGACCGGCGCGGAAATCGAGCGGTATAAAAGTTTGGGAAAAGATTCGGGCGAAGCGTTCGAAAAGATTTTTGAAATCATCGCGCCGGGCGAAACCGAACTTGAAATCGCCCGGAAAGTTAAAAATATTCTGGCGATTTACAATATCGAACCGGTCGTCACATTGGTCGGTGCCGACGAGCGGATCGCGAAATTCCGGCATCCGGTGCCGACCGCAAAATGCTGGCAAAAAGTTCTGCTGATCGCGGTTTGCGCCCGGCGGACAGGTTTGATCGCGAGCTTGAGCCGCATTGTTTGCGCCGGGAAGATTCCCGTTCAATTGCGAAAAAAAACCGCCGCGGTCGCCGAGGTTTTCGCCAATTTTTTAGCGGCAACGCGGCGCGGCGCGAGCGGTGCGGAAATTTACAAAAGCGCGGCTCAGGCTTACGCCGCGAAAGGCTTCGGCGATGAAATAAACCTTCATCATCAGGGCGGCGCGGCGGGTTATAAAACGCGCGAGTGGGTCGCGCATCCGCAGTCTGCCGAAGTTGTCCATAACAATCAGGCGTTTGCGTGGAATCCGAGCATTACGGGAACCAAAGCGGAAGAAACCTGCTTGACAACCGAAAACGGAATTGAAATTATTACGGCAACACCAAATTTCCCGCAGATTTCAATAGAAGTTGAAGGACGTGAATTTTACTCTCCGGACATTTTGAGTTTGTAGTTTTTGAGGATCAGAAAATATGAATGAACCAATCAAAAACGCGGAAGATTCCGCACCAATCGGAACGGGTTCGAGCGCGTTTGAATCGGCTGTGACGGTCGCGGTTGACGACCGAGTCCCGACAAAGATCGGCAGACAACGTTGGGTTATTTGCGCTTTGCTGTTTTTTGCGGCGACGGTCAATTATATCGACCGGCAAGTGATCGGGATTTTAAAACCGACGCTCGCCACCGAGTTCGGTTGGACGGAAACCGATTACAGTTGGATTGTTTTCGCCTTTCAAACGGCTTATGCGCTCGGGTTGCTCTTTGTCGGTAATCTGATGGACAAAATCGGGACGAAAAAAGGTTTTTCGCTGTCGATCATTGTCTGGAGTATCGGTGCGATACTTCACGCCTGGGCGGTGCCGATCGGTTTGTCCGTGCTTGGGTTTTTAACATTTATCGCCGTCCAACTCGGCTATACGGCATCGGCGATTACGCTTTCCGCATCGGTTATCGGGTTTATGATTGCGCGATTTATTTTAGGAATCGGCGAAGCGGGCAATTTTCCCGCGTCAATCAAAACGGTTGCCGAATGGTTTCCGAAAAAGGAACGCGCGCTCGCGACCGGAATTTTCAATTCGGGAACAAACATCGGGGCGCTTGCCACGCCGCTGATCGTGCCCTGGATTGCCATCACTTACGGTTGGTATGAAGCCTTTATTATCACCGGCGCGATCGGTTTTATTTGGTTGATTTTCTGGTTAATTATCTATCGCAAACCCGAAGAGCACCCGCATCTTTCAAAAGCCGAGCTCGAATATATTCAAAGCGATCCGGCAGAACCGACCGTTAAAATCCCCTGGAAAAATCTGTTTCCGCATCGTCAAACGTGGGCATTTGCCATCGGAAAGTTTCTGACCGACCCGATCTGGTGGGTTTATCTTTTCTGGCTGCCCGACTTTTTGAACAAACAGCACGGCTTGGATCTGAAAAATTTCGGAATTCCGCTCGCCGTAATCTACATTATCGCGGATGTCGGCTCGATCGGCGGCGGTTGGATTTCGGGCGCGTTGATCAAAAAAGGCTGGACAATCAACAAATCACGGAAAACGGCGATGCTCATTTGCGCGCTCGCGGTCGTGCCGATCATTTTTGCTTCGACCACTTCAAATCTCTGGGTTGCCGTTATTCTGATCGGGATCGCAGCGGCGGCGCATCAGGGTTGGTCGGCGAATATTTTCACGCTCACTTCGGATATGTTTCCGAAACAGGCGGTCGGTTCGGTGGTCGGTATCGGCGGCATGGCAGGCGCGATCGGCGGCATGTTTATCGCTAAACTCGTCGGTTATATTCTGGACACGACGGGCAGTTACGTTCCGATTTTCGCAATTGCCGCTTCGGCTTATCTGATTGCCCTGCTGGTAATTCATCTGCTGGCGCCGCGTCTTGAACCGGCGAATATCAGTTATGAACAGTAAATTCCGACAATTTCTTTAAATTGCCGAAGAAATTTATTAACAAAAAACATTCTCTGCGCATTTGCAAAGAATGTTTTTTGCTTTTTGCAACCAATTACAAAACTCGCCGCATCTTTTATGGCAACAAATAAAAGAAAAAAGTTATGGCAAAAAAATCTTTTCTCGATTCGATTAGGTCGCCGCTGCCGTGCGCGAAAGACTGGAATGAAATGATCGGCGACGAGCGCGTGCGGTTTTGCGGGGCTTGCGCGAAAAACGTCTATAATCTTTCGGCGATGCCGCGCCGCGAAGCCCGCAAGTTCGTCGCGCTGAATTCGGGGAAAGTTTGCGTCCGCTACATTCGTCTGCCCGGCGGCAAAGTCCAGACCGCCGACACGAAACTTTATAAGATCACGCGCCGCGCGTCCGCCTTTGCCGCCGGAGTTTTCGGCGCGACGCTGACGCTTTCTGCTCTTTCAAACGCGCAAACTCCGACGCCGCCGAAAACCGAAGCAAACAAATCGGTCAAATCGCAAAACAAAAATATTCCTCAAACAAGCCAGATTTCTTTTTCGGTTTATGATTCAAACGGCGCAGTGATTGCAAATGCCGAAGTTAAACTGATTAATCAACAGACAAAAAAAGAATTTGTCGGTTTAACAAATCAAGAAGGTATTGCTTATTTCGGTGCGCTCCCGCGCGGCAAATATTCGCTTGACGTTCCTGAAAAATTTGGATTTGCATCATATCAGCAAACTCTCGTAATTAGAGAGCCGATTGAACCAAACATAAAAATTACTTTATCTGCCAGTCTGGTGCAGATAACCGGAGATTTTATAATTTATGAATATGAAATCCCCTTATTTCATTCCATCGTGCAAGATGATATTGAAACGGTCAAAAATCTTATCAATTCCGGTTACGATACTAGTGCCAAAGACAGTAACGGACAAACGGCGCTGCACGTTGCCGTCGAACACGGAAATCTGGAAATCGTTCGGATTTTGCTCGAGAAAGGCGCCAGGGTAAATGCTAAAACCAAAGCTAAACAAACTCCGATTTTGATGTTTGAAGAATCCTTTGGAGATGGAGACGAGGAAAAGTCAAACATTGAAATTCTTCGTTTATTAATTGCCAAAGGCGCGGATGTCAATGTCCAAAACGAAGCCAAGCAAACTATTCTGATGATGGCTTGTTTCGATGATAATTTGGAAGCCGTCAAGCTGTTGCTCGAAGCCGGCGCGAATCCGAATCTGAAAGACGAAGACGGCGAAACCGCAATCGACAAAACCGGTTCCGAGGAAATCAAACAACTGCTCAAACAACGCGGCGCAAAGAATTGAGATTTTACCAATTTATTCCCGTAACCTCTGCCCTTGGAACAAAATAAAATTCGCTAATTTTGACCGTCATTTTTTTTCACCAACAAAAAAATGATTTTATTTGACAAACCCGAAGCGGCTCGTCTAACATAACACTTATTGAAAACGATTTTCAATTTCATCTTTTTGAATAAAATCCAATAAGAAAGCGCCGCCGATTCGGCAAAATTTACGGTAAACAATAGTCGAAATCGAGAAATCAGCAATATCCGAAACCATGTGTTAAATGCTGCCGGAGAACTTTCGGGGCAACAAAATTTATCTGAATTGGAGATAATCATGACCAGCCATTTTATAAAGTTTTTTTTGACCATCCTTTTTTTAGCGATCTTTAATCTTCCCGCTTTTTCGCAAACGAATCAGAATAATTTAAGCGGACATATTTCCGACGCCAACGGCGCCAATTTGGCAGGTGCGAAAATCACCGTCCGAAATCTGGCGAACGGCGAACTGCTCATTCGCCAAACCGATCTGAGCGGAAATTTCAATTTTGAAAACCTGCCGGACGGCAAATACCGGATCACGGTCGAAGCCGCCGGATTTTCGTCCGCAGCGCGCGAGATTTCGGTTGACGGCAACGCGCTTCAACCGCTGGAAATCGCGCTCGCGGTCGGCAATATCAACGAAAACGTGACCGTTACGGCAACGCGCACACAGGTCGCGACGACCGATACGGCAGTTCCCGTCTCGGTCATCACGCGCGAAAACATCGAGGAAAAAAACGTCAACAGCATCGGCGATATTTTTCGCACGCTGCCCGGCACTTCGACCGTTAATGAAGGCGCGTTTCAGGTTCGCCCGCGGATTCGCGGTCTCGACAGCAACCGCATCTTGATTCTCGTTGACGGCGAAAGATTAAACAACGCGCGAACTTCGACCGGACAATCGGGGATCGAGATCGGTTTGGTCGAAACGGAACAGATCGAAACCCTGGAAGTCGTCCGCGGTTCGGGTTCGGTGCTTTATGGAACGGACGCGCTTGCCGGCACGGTCAATATCATTACCAAGGACGCGCCGCGCAATCTGGACAAAGGTTTCCGTTTCGGCGCGAGCTTTAACGGTTATTACAGCTCGAACGAAAAAGGCAGACGCGGCAGTTTAGCGCTGACTGGTTCGAGCAAATTCTTCTCGTTTCGCGTCGCGCAATCCTTGGAGCGCTACGATAATTATTTTACGGGCAACACGGACGGTTTGGGTTTGACGCCGCTCGACGGCTTTCCGACGCCGGGCGAAGTCGGAAATTCGCAATCGCACGGCAGCAATACGCAGATCACG
>CADEFG010000037.1 GCA_902826505.1 uncultured Acidobacteriota bacterium | reverse complement strand
GTATGACAACGATATTAAAAGCCAGAACGAACCACGCGTATTTTGCAAAGCCCGATAGTTTTGTTTCTGTTTTCATTTTGATAGATTCAAATGTAAGAATAGCACTTTAAAGATTTTTCGTGAACGAAGCGTAAAATTAGAAATACTTAATGGAAATCGAACATTTTTTTACTTGTCCGTATTGCTGGCAGGAAATTTCATTCGTGCTGGATTTGTCTGTTGAAGAACAAAATTATATCGAAGATTGCGAGGTTTGCTGTCGTCCGATTCAGATTTTTTATGCGGCGGAGGATTTTCAACTGACAGATTTCGGGGCTGAAAGCATTGAGCAATGAACAAAATTTTACTCATTTTATTTTTGATTGGCGCGGCTTTTTCGACGATCAAAGCAAAATCGCCGTATCTCGTCGTTTTGGGAATCGGGCAGGACGCGGGCGTTCCGCAAATCGGTTGTGATTCGCCTTTTTGCAAAAAATCTTGGAAAGACGTGAAATTTCGTCAAATGGTTTCGTCAATCGCGCTAGTCGATCCCGGGACGAGAGAACGTTGGATTTTCGATGCAACGCCCGATTTCCCGGCGCAGTTTCAACTTTTGAAGGAAATTTCCGGTGATTTTTCAAACGGTCTGGCGGGCATTTTTCTGACCCACGCGCATATCGGGCATTACACGGGTTTGATGTATCTCGGCAGAGAATCAATGAATTCAAAAGATGTCAAGGTTTTTGCAATGCCGCGAATGAAAACGATGCTCGAAACAAATGCGCCGTGGTCGCAGCTTGTCAAAATCAAAAACATCGCAATTTTGCCGCTAACGGAAAACGAACCGGTCAAACTAAACGGTAATCTGAGAGTTGAACCTTTTTTTGTCCCGCACCGCGACGAATTTTCCGAAACCGTCGGTTATAAAATCGTTTCAAACGGCAAATCTCTCGTATTCATTCCCGATATTGATAAGTGGCAAAAGTGGAATCAAAAGCTGGAAGATATTGTAAAATCAAATAATTATGTTTTTATTGACGGGACTTTTTTTGCCGACGGCGAGATCGATCGTCCGATGAGCGAAGTCCCGCACCCGTTTGTTTCGGAAACGACAGAGCTTTTAAAGGATTTGCCGCCGAGCGACAAAGCAAAAGTATTTTTTATCCATTTCAATTACACAAACCCTCTGGTTCAGGACGACCGGAAGAAGCTCAAGGAAGTCAGAAGAAAAGGTTTTAATATTGCCTTTCAGGGGCAGAAAATTGATTTGTAATGAAACGCGAACGCATCGACAAATTGTTGGTTGAATTAGGATTTGCCGATTCGCGCACGAAAGCACAGGCGCTCGTCATGGCGGGTGTCGTGCTTGTCAATGAAAAACGCATCGAAAAACCGTCGGAAAGTTTTGCCGGCAATGTGAAAATCCGTATCAAAGGTCAAAACGCCGAATCAAAATACGTCGGGCGCGGCGGTTTGAAGCTCGAAAAGGCATTACAGGAATTTCATATTCAGCCAGACGAATATGTCTGTCTTGATGTCGGCGCTTCGACCGGCGGTTTTACCGATTGTTTGCTCTCTCACGGCGCAAAAAAAGTTGTCGCGATTGATGTCGGAACAAATCAGCTCGTTTGGAAACTGAGAAACGATGCGCGGGTCGAAGTTCGTGAAAATGTTAATGCGCGCTATCTTGAACCGGAAGAGTTTGACGAAAACTTTGATTTAATTGTCATGGATGTTTCCTTTATTTCCGTCACAAAAATTCTGCCCGCGCTCAAAGATTTACTTGCTGAAAACGGTAAAATTATCATTTTAATCAAACCTCAATTTGAAGTCGGCAAAGGCGAGGTCGGCAAAGGCGGAATTGTCAAAGATGAAAAAAAACATACGGAAGTAATCAAAAAGGTAAACAATTTTGCAGAAGCCCTCGGCTTCAAGGTTTTGGCTCAAATTGATTCTCCGATTTTAGGAGCGGACGGCAATAAAGAATTTTTGGCTTTATATGAAAAAACTCAACGATGAGGAAAAAAATATCACCGAGAAATCATCTGAGAAATCGCCAAAATTGGTCGAAGAAACTGATTTTTATTTTGAAAACGGTTTGATGGTTTTAACCGCCCATTTTTTAAAAAAACGCGGATATTGTTGCGGAAACGGGTGCCGACATTGTCCCTATACAATCATCGATAACGAGCAATTACAATAGAAAAGTTTCTAACTCTTCTTTTTCATAATCAGATATATGCGTTTCGATGAATGTATCGGGTTTGGGCGCCCGCATAATCGTGACCGGCGCGGTCGGCGCACAACACGCAACGGCTAATTTTTCGTAATCCGCTTTCATTTTATCTTCGGATTCAAGCCATCGAAGCGTATCTTCCAAAATGATGGCGGCAAACGAATTTTCCGGCTTAACTATCCGGTAATGCATCCATTTACCGTCGCGCCGCGCCTGGACGATTCCGGCGTTTCGCAAATACGCGAGATGGCGCGAAATCTTCGGCTGACTTTCCTCTAAAACTTCGGTAAAAAAACAAACGCATATTTCGCTTTCACGCATCAAGTTTAAGAGCCGAAGCCGCGTTTTATCGGCTAAAGCCATAAAGAAAGTTTCCATATCGAAAAGAAAATCTTCGCTCATAAAAAAAAAATATCACAAATTTGGAATTTTGTCTTGACAAAAGGTGATAGTCAGAATATATTCGCTTTAACATATATGTCTTGGCATATATGAAAAATAAAATAGGAGAACTTATTAAAATAGGAGAACTTATCATGAAAACACATCTTTCGATAAATGTCAGCGATGTCGAAAACAGCATCGAGTTTTACAAAAAAATGTTCGGTGTCGAGCCGGTTAAAGTCAGAGCGGATTACGCAAAATTTGATATTGCCAATCCGCCTTTAAATTTTACGATGAATCAACGAGGTTTTGAGCGAGGCGGCTCGCTTTCGCATCTCGGCTTACAGGTAGAGTCAACCGAGGAAGTTTTACAAATGGGAAAACGCTGGCAGGAGAGCGGTTTAATCACGCTCGACGAAATGAAAACCGATTGCTGCTATGCACTTCAAGACAAAACTTGGGTGCAAGATCCGGACGGAAACCGTTGGGAGGTTTTTACGGTTTTGGAAAATACCGCCGGGAAGGAAAATGCCGCGTCAGGCTGTTGCAGTCCGACAACCGAAAAAGTTAGTATATCTCGTTCTTCAAATAATGTTTGTGCAAAATGAAATAGAATGAGTGAAAAATCATTTGATACTTTGGCAGTCCACGCAGGCGCGGAAACGCAAGAAAAACATTTCGGCGCAGTTTCCGTGCCTATCTATAATGCTTCGCTTTTTGCTTTTTCCGATGCGGAATCAGGCGCAAAAATACATAATTACGAAGCGGAAGGTTATTTTTACAGCCGGCTGGGCAATCCGACCACGGACGCGCTCGAAAAAGCCTTGTGTGAACTCGAAAAGGGTGAAGATGCCCTCTGTTTTGCATCCGGAATGGCGGCAATCACGACGTCAATTCTTGGACTTGTTGAAACAGGCTCGCATATCGTTGCGCCCGAATCGCATTATGCGACGACCGGTTCTTTTTTGCGGCTCTTAGCAGAAAAATTTGGAGTCGAAACGACTTTTATCGACGCGACGAACGCCGAAAATTACAAACTTGCGGCACGTGTCAACACAAGGATTTTCTATCTCGAAACACCGGCAAATCCGACTTTGCAGATAACAGACATTGCCGAAGTTGCAAAAGGAGCGCGCGAAGCGGGCGTGATCTCGATTGCCGACAACACTTTTGCGACGCCGTTCAATCAAAATCCGCTTAGTTTCGGCGTTGATCTGGTCGTCCACAGCGCGACGAAATATCTCGGCGGACACAGTGATTTATCAGCCGGAGCAATTATCGGAAACCGTGAAATCGTTGATAAAATCCGGCATTCGACGATGAAGCTTTTTGGTGGTTGTCTTTCGCCGAATACGGCTTGGCTTGTTCTGCGGGGCATCAAAACACTGGCGGTTCGAATGGAAAAACATAATTCGAACGCGCAAAAAATAGCCGGATTTTTAGCAAATCACGAAAAAGTAAAAGCCGTTTTTCATCCTTCATTAACGAATCATCAAAATCACGAAATTGCCAAAAAACAGATGCGCGGATTTGGCGGGATGATTGCCTTTGATGTTGGAACGATTGAAGCCGGAAAAATATTTTTGAATAATTTGAAGCTTTGCACGATCGCCACCTCGCTCGGCGGGGTCGAAACGATTGCCCAGCATTCGGCTTCAATGACAAATGCCAATACGCCAAAAGAATTGCGCGAAAAAGCCGGAATTTCCGACGGGCTGATCCGGCTTTCGGTCGGAATCGAAAATTCGGATGATTTGATTGAGGATTTGCGGCAGGCTTTAATGATAATTTAGTAAATTATTAATTATATTTGCTAAAGCATATTTGTATATGGAGAAACCTTCTGAAATTCCCGCGATCGGTAAGCTTTCGTTTCTTGACCGTTATCTGACTTTATGGATATTTACCGCGATGGCGATCGGCGTTATGCTTGGTTATTTTTTACCCGGAACAGGGGACTTTATTAATCAATTTCAAGCAGGCACAACCAATCTTCCGATCGCGATCGGTTTGATTTTGATGATGTATCCGCCGCTCGCGAAAGTAAAATACGAAGAGCTATCGGGAGTTTTTCGCGATAAAAAAATCCTTATTCTATCGCTTGTACAAAACTGGGTTATCGGTCCGTTTTTGATGTTTTTCCTGGCTATTTTACTCCTTCCCGATAAACCTGACTATATGGTCGGTTTGATCATGATCGGTATTGCACGTTGTATCGCAATGGTTATTGTTTGGAATGATTTAGCAAAGGGCGATAATGAATATGTTGCCGGATTAGTAGCCTTTAACAGTATTTTTCAGGTTCTTTTTTACAGCGTTTACGCATATATTTTCGTCACGATTTTACCGCCTGTCTTCGGAGTAAGAGGAGTTTTGGTCAACATCAGCATTTTGCAAATTGCCGAAAGCGTTCTGATCTATCTCGGAATCCCTTTTTTTGCCGGAATGCTGACGCGATTTGTTTTGTTGAGGATGAAAGGAAAAGACTGGTATCAGAATGTTTTTATTTCGAAAATCAGTCCAGTTACACTGATCGCTTTGCTTTTGACAATTGTTGTGATGTTTAGTTACAAAGGACAATTGATCGTCCAAATTCCGTTTGATGTCGGGCGAATCGCCATTCCGCTGATCGCCTATTTCGTCGTAATGTTTTTCAGCGCGTTTTATCTTGCCAAAAGAGCTGGGGCGGATTATGCGAAAAGCACCTCGCTGGCATTTACTGCTGCCGGAAACAATTTTGAACTCGGAATTGCCGTGGCAATCGCGGTTTTCGGCATCAATTCGGGCGTCGCTTTTGCCGCCGTTATCGGTCCGCTGATCGAAGTTCCTGTTTTGGTTCTGTTAGTGCGGGTCGTGCTTCGGCAGAGAAATAAATTCAAAGAACAAATAATTTAAAAAGGTGTTGATGATGTCAGGAATCAAAAAAATCTTAATTTTATGCACGGGAAATTCGGCGCGTTCGCAAATGGCGGAAGGATTGTTAAAACACATTACGCAAGGCATATATGAAGTTGAAAGCGCGGGCACAAAACCATCGAAAGTTCGTCCCGAAGCAATCAAGGTCTTGGCGGAAATTGGTCTTGATATTTCTGAAAACCGTTCAAAATCCGTTGATGAGTTCAGCGATCAAGAAATTGATTATATTTTGACGGTTTGCGATAATGCCAAAGAAATTTGCCCGTATTTCCCGGCGAAAACAAAACTTATTCATCATTCGTTCGAAGACCCGGCTGAAGTAGAAGGCGATGAGGAAATCCGGTTGCGGGTTTTTCGCAAAATTCGCGACGAGATAAAAAATTATCTTGCAAACGATTTTGTCAAAATTCTGAAAGCAGAATAAAATTTCTCAAAAAACAAATTTCAGATTTACAAACAAAAATGTCATATATTCTTGCGCTCGACCAGGGCACAACTTCGAGTCGGGCGATTATTTTTAATCAAGACAGTCAAATAATTTCGATTGCGCAAAAAGAACACACGCAAATTTTTCCGCGATCGGGTTGGGTTGAACATAACCCGCTCGAAATTTGGGAAACGCAGCTCGGGACGGCGATTGAAGCCCTGCAAAAAGCAAAATTATCCGCGCCGGAAATAGCCGCGATCGGGATTACAAATCAGCGCGAAACGACCATAGTTTGGAATAAACGAACGGGTGAACCTGTTTATAATGCAATTGTTTGGCAAGATCGACGGACTTCCGGTTTGTGTGATGAAATTCGCGCTCGATTTGCCGGCTCGATCCGGGAAAAAACGGGTTTAGAAGTTGACGCGTATTTTTCGGCGAGCAAATTAAACTGGATTTTGGAAAATGTCGAAGGCGCAAGAAAGCAAGCCGAAAACGGCGAGCTTCTTTTCGGAACGGTTGACAGCTGGCTGATCTGGAAACTCACGAACGGCACGAAGCATCTCACCGATGTTTCAAATGCTTCGCGGACGATGCTTTTTAATATTAATAGCCTGGAATGGGACGAAAAACTGCTTGAAATCTTCAAAATTCCGCGTGAAATCCTGCCGCAAGTTACATCGTCAAGCGAAATTTTCGGCGAAGTGAAAATTTCCAATGAATTGAAGGGCATAAAAATCGCGGGAAACGCCGGCGACCAACAAGCCGCTTTGTTCGGGCAGCTTTGTTTTGAAAAAGGTTTAAGCAAAAATACCTACGGGACGGGTTGTTTTATGCTTCAGAATATCGGAACGCAAAATCTAAAATCCGAAAACAAATTGCTCACGACGATTGCCTGGCAGCTTGACGGAAAAACCGAATATGCGCTTGAAGGCAGTGTTTTTATTGGCGGTGCGGTAATTCAATGGCTCCGCGATTCGCTCGAAATCATCAAAGACTCAAAAGATGTCGAAGATTTGGCAAATTCCGTCCCTGACAACGGCGGCGTTTATTTTGTGCCGGCATTTGCCGGACTCGGGGCACCGCATTGGAATCAGGATGCGCGCGGAATAATTGTCGGTTTGACGCGCGGCACGGGCAAAGCGCATATTGCGCGGGCGGCGGTCGAGTCAATTTGTTATCAAACAGCCGATTTGATCGAGGCAATGGAGGCGGATGCAAAAATCGAGCTTAGGGAATTGCGCGTTGACGGCGGTGCCACGCGGAACGATTCGCTTTTGCAGTTTCAGTCAGATATTTTGCAAATTCCCGTCGTTCGCTCAAAAATCACCGAAACGACGGCGCTCGGTGCGGCTTATCTCGCCGGCTTAGCCGTCGGATTTTGGAAATCGCGGGAAGAATTGCGCCGACACTGGCAAATCGATAAAAAATTCGAGCCAAAGATGTCGCCCGCGAAAGCCGAAGAGTTAAAAGCGAATTGGAAAAAAGCGGTCAAAAAAGCAATGTTGTAAATACCGCAACACCGACAAATAAATATCAAGGAACATTGAATATGGGGAAAATATATGTTTCTTGATATTTTTCAATTACTTTTTTACAGCACCTGCCAGCGGATTGTGACTGCTTCGTTGGGAGTGTAGGAAATCACAATCAATTTGACGATGCGCTCGAAGGTTTTGTCGTTGCGGTCGGTGAGCCGCGCCAAATAGATATGCCCTAATTTAACATTTGCACTCGCGCTTGATCTGCTTCCGGCAAATAACAGCGCCGATTCGTTTAGCTCCTGTTCGGTGTGTGGTTGGCGTTCTTTGAGGATATATATTTTGCCGTTTGCCGCCCGCAGCGAGGCAAATCCCTGCCCGTTGCCGACGGTTTCCGTATAGCCGTAGCGTTTTTGCAATTCCAGCGCGTTTCCCAAATCAATGATCGCGCCGTTTTGTCCGCCTTCGATGCCGACCGTCAACGCGTCTTCATTGTAAGCATTAAAATCAAGACTGCTGCAACGATTTCGCACTTCGTTCTGCTGGAACACACCGCCTTCGCGCCCATCATCGAAACAAAGCGTGCGGGCAAGCGGGTCAAGCGCGTAGAGCGTTGCAATACCGCCGCCGGCTTTGAATTCGGTTGTCGCGGTTTGGGCAAAAGCACCGCTGACTGCCAGCAGCAAAAAGGTAAAACCTGTCACATAATTTCTAAAATGATGTTTTTTCATATTCCTCCTCACATTTGTCATTCGATTAGAACGGAGAGATTAACTTGGAATTTAATCGTTTGACAAATTGTTTTCTATATCGAGATTTGGAAGCAATATCTATTGAGTTGTGGTTCAATAGATTTTTGTTGCCTTCGCCGCCAGAACAGCAATATTTATGCCGTTAATTATATGAATTACTTAAATTATTTGCAGACAGAGATTTATTGCGGTAAATCGAAAATGCCAAATTGTCAATTGCGACAATTTGGCATTCTTTCTGCTCCAAAATGTTGAGCTGGCATCAATTATCTTTGAGAGTCGGATAAGTCTCCAGTTCGCTCTTGGCACGTTCGAACGCATCTTTTTCTGCCTGTGCCCATTTCGGGTCGGTGGCGGGCATAATTTTGCCGTTTTCGATCCACGTGACGAGTTTTGAATTCTTGAAATAGAGTTTTTTCGTTGCCTTTAATGGCAGATTGCTTCCATTGACGTAGGATTTAAATTGTTTTTTTGTCAGCAAAAGCTCGGCATAAAGAACGGGAGCGCCGTTTTCGAAATAAATATCGGTAACTTCGGGCGGGCGACAGCAGCCGCTCCAGATGATCCGCATTTTGACGATCTGTGTTTTGTTTTTGTAGATCAGATAGTCGGAACCGCTCGACGCATCTTCGCCGACCACAAATTTTTCGCGCGTAAATTTTTTGATGTCGCGGTTAAAATCCGTTTCGACCGTACTTTCCTGCGCCTGACTCAAGCCCGAAAAAGTAACCAACAGCATTAACGTCAATATTATTTTCATATTTTTTATAGAAGAAATTTTCCATCATTTTTGCGATGATGTTTCAATCTTGTTTGTCTGATCGTCGACAAAAGCGCGGTCAACAAAACAGATTCTTTTGCGATCAATCGCTTGCCGCTGATAGTAAAGCAAATGCAGGCAGGTCGCAAGTTTTTGATAACGAATCAAATCAAACCCACTTTCCCTGATACTGAAATAACGCGGGGCGGAATCAGAAATCTACCCAATAGCGCGGAACCTTTCTCGTCCGATAGTGTGTGAAACACGCGAAAAAAGCTTCGATTTCCTAAAATGCTAAAGGAAATCGAAGCTTTTTTTGCCGCTTCGCGCGTCGTCAGCGGACGCTTTCGCTACGCTCCAAATTTATCCCGGATTTGATTAATTACGGAAAGTAATAACGAAGATTCGCCTGAAAATCGGGCATTTCGTTTTTCTGAACGGCGGCTTTCCACCCATCGAGCTTGGAGAATTGCGGTTTCCAGAATTTGGCACAAAGCTCGAAATATTCGAGCACCGCGTCGTTTTCATTTTTTTCGAGCAGCGCTTTGGCGAGCCGCATATTCGGACCGAAACTGTTCAACTGGGGCGAACCCGGCGTATTTCCGGCGGCGAGCAAACAGCGTTTGGCTTCCTTGAGATCGCCCGAAGCGAGCGCGATATGTCCGAGGACGAGATTGGCAACGTGGATGGCATTGCCGTAATTCCAATCTTCAGGCATCGTTTCCGCCTGCTTTAAAAGCGTCTCCGCGAAAGCCTTGGCATTTTCCGTTTCGCCGGCAGTTAAAGCCTCGGTTGCTGATTGCGTCAGCTTATAAAATCTTTTCCGGTCTTCCTCAGAGACCGGTGGCTGTTCAGACGATTTTTTTTCCGTCGACGGCGAAGATGATTTATCGTTTTTGTCAGTTGGCGGATTTTCCTGCGCCGAAACGAAATTTCCGACCGTTAAAATAAGACAAAGGGTTAGCAGAATTGGTTTTGCCCACGTTATTGCTGATTTCATAAACTTACGCTCCTTTTTTATAAAAATTCGAACAGTTGCGTTCTGATAAGTTATCACGCGTTGACGAATAAAAAGTTCCGGCAAAGTTCACGAGCGGGTTTTAATAATAAAGACGCCGATTGTCAAACCGATTCTCCGATCAAATTTCTCAAAGCAAACCGCGTTCTTTAACTCTTAAGTAAGTTTCGAGAAGTTTCGGCGCGAGTGTCGAGGTTGTTACGTCCAAAGCCAAGCCGCCGAGCGTTTCGACCAATCTGAGAGCGGATTCGCGTTGGTGGATGATCTCTTCCGCCGCCGATTGCACGAAAACTTCTTTTAATTCCTTCGGCACTTCGCTGACCGTCGCATTCAGATCGCGATCACCGATCGTCACGACGAGCGGCAGATGGCGCGGGCGTAAAAGTTTTAAGGAGTTGATTAACTCTTTTGAGGATTCCTTATCAACCAGATCGGTGAGAATGACGACGAAAGCGCGTTTTTTCGTGCTCGAAGCGATATACTGAAATGCCCGCGCATAACTCGGCTCGATCAGTTCGGGTTCGAGATCGTGCAGAGCTTCGAGCACTGCATCGATATGTTCGACGCCTTTTTTCGGCGGCAGATATTTTTTGACCCGGCGTCCGAAAACCATCAAACCGCAATTGTCGCCGGCGCGCGCACACGCCGACATCATCGCTAAACTGGCGTGAATCGCCGTATCGAATTTCGTTTCGTCGTTGATGCGTCCGGTCATCAGGCGTCCGGCGTCGAGCGCGATGATGATCGTCTGGTCGCGTTCGATCTGATACTGGCGCGTGATGAGTTTGCTGCGCCGCGCCGTCGCTGTCCACGAAATATGGCGCAGCTCGTCGCCCCGCACGTAATCGCGCATTGATTCAAACTCGCGTCCTTCGCCGCGTCTCACGGATTTACGCTGAATCGCCAAAAAGCTCTGCGCGCCGAGCGCCTTGAGTTCCATTTCGCGGGCGCGCCGCATATTCGGATAAACCTTGACGGATTGCGCTTCGCCCAAATCCGTCTGACACCAGATCAAACCCAATTTTGAAAGATTCCTGACGGCAGTTTTACCGAATTTGTAATTTCCGCGTTTCGGCGGCGTCAGAACGTAAAAGAAATCGGCGGCGGTTTGCGCTTCGACCGTGAACTCCGCTTCGCGTTTTCCGTCCAAATTCATTTCGGGCGGATATTCGTCCTTTAATTTGATATGAAACGAGCGCGACGCGGCGTTTTCGATCTTTAAATGAACCTGCGTCGGATCGCCGATCGCAAAACGCCGTTCAAACGAGCGCCTAATCGTGAAATCTTCGGGCAATTTGCGGCTGATAAAATAATCGACGACCGCCGCCGCGATCAAAAAAATATCAAAACCGAAAACAATCGTCCGTAAAAAAGGTAAATTCCAGGACAATCCGAGCGGAATAAGTCCGAGAACGAGCAGGATGTAGAATCTTCGTGAAAACACAAATCGCATAAGTTTCGCCTGATTATACTTCAATAAATTGATAACGCCAAAGTATTTTCCTATCATAAATTAATGTGTAAACTTACCTTTTTTGGCGTCGCGGTTATTTTTCTACTGGCGACGGCTTTCGGTTTTTGGGAAGCTGACACATCGCGGACGCATCGGTTTTTCGGCGAAATCGTTCCGCCTGTCGAAACTTCGGAAACAATCGCGAAATATGTTCTCGATCGCGCGCAAAACGGCTCGATAATTTTGCTTCATGTGATGAATAGTTCGCAAAATAAATCATTAAATGCGGTCAAACCGATTATCGAAGGATTAAAACAAAAGGGATTTCGGTTCGTCACCGTTTCGGAATTAATAAACGGTAAAAAATAAAATTATGGAGAAAGTCGGCGAGTATGTGCAGGAAGCGGCTGATTTTATGAACAGCGGTTCGTTTCAACGCGCCGTTGCGCCGACCGCACGGGCGATTGACGCCACGATTCAAAAATCTCTGGAAAAAGAAAGTTTATCGGAAGACGATTACAAACGGTTCTTAAAACAAAACTGGCAGCTCATCACCTTTATGGGAATGCCGCGCGCTTTGCCGCTGCCGATGAATATTCCTTTCGGATTGAAACGAATTGTGCCATCGTTCAATGTTCATCACGGCGCGGAAGAATTGATTTTGCTGGTCATCCGCGAAACCTTAAAATTCGGCAGAATGCCGTCGGAATTCGCGTTTAATTCAAGCGGCAGATTCGAGATCAAAGACAATAAACTGCTGCTCCCGCGCGGGCTGGTCAACGGACTTCTCGGCAGCGTGATCTTTCACCCCGTCAACCGCGACGAAACGATCGGCGAAAAATACTGGATGAATATCTCCGACTTTAAAATGTTCATCTCCGAACTCTGGGGCAGAGAGGATCTTGCCGAACGCATTATGAAGTTCTATCTTGAGAGAGATTAATAAAAATATTGCTATAAATTAGATAGTTGATTAAAATAGACGAATTCAACGAATATTTCACCCTACAAATAAATTGTCATCAGATTAGTTCGGAGGCGGAATGAAAAATGAATTGAGTCGGATGTTATCAACAGTTTTGGTCGTTCTGTTGGTTTTTTCAACCGAGGTTTTAGCTGCGCCCGGCGATCTTGATCCGACATTCACTGGAAGCGGCTTCGTGGCGCTCAATGTCGGGTTGGCGGGTCCGGTTGCGAACGCGACGACAACTCAGCCCGATGGTAAAGTTATTGCCGTCGGGACCACTTTCGTCAGCACGCCAAGCGGAAATGACGCACTGATTGTCAGATTCAATTCTGACGGCAGTCTTGATACTTCGTTTGATACGGATGGGATTGTTTTTGTAGCTCCGGGCGGCAATGAAATTTTCCAAGCGGTTGCGCTCCAGCCTGACGGAAAGATCGTCGCTGTCGGTCAGTGTCAAATCGGTTCCGTCCGATTTATGATTGTCAGATTTAATTCCGACGGAAGTCTCGATTCCACTTTCGATACCGATGGAATAGTAACAACGAATATGACTGCGGGCAGTTTTGATCAGGCAGTCGCCCTCGCAATCCAGCCGGACGGCAAGATTGTTGTTCTCGGAAGTTCGAAAATTGGGCTTAATACGGATTTTGCAATTGCCCGATACAATTCAAACGGAAGTTTCGATACCTCGTTTAGCGATGACGGAAATGTTGTCTTAAATATCTCAACCAGCACTGAGAATGGTGCGGATGACCGTCCGTTATCCGTTGCCCTTCAGCTTGACGGAAAGATAGTTGGTGCGGGTTGGGGAAACACCGCACGTAATCCGATTGTTTTCAGGTTAAATTCTAATGGAACTCTCGATACGAACTTCGACAACGACGGAATAATCATTGGACCGGCGGGAACGATAGCGACTTCAGTCGCGATTCAGTGGGATGGAAAAATAGTGGTCGCGGGAGATACTCTTTTTCCGTTTGATTTTATAGTCACCAGATACAATTCGGATGGAACTCGTGATGTTTCATTTGACGGCGACGGAATAGTTACTACCAATATTCCCCCGGCAGGAGTGAGTGATGATTTTACCAGAGCGATGACATTGCAGTCTGATGGAAAAATCATTGTTGCCGGTTATACCAGTAACACGAACGCAAACTTTGCAACGGTCAGATATAATTCCGACGGCAGTTTAGATAACTCGTGGGGCAATGGCGGAAGGGTTACAACCACATTCGACCCTTTCGGTTCCGGACAGCTATTCGGCGTGACAAGTGCGGCGGATGGAAAAGTTGTTGCTTCGGGTAAAATACATAATATATTTGGCGTTGTGAGGTATCAAGGCGCACCAATTGCAGCATCCGCAAAGATAAGCGGTCGGGTTGTCAACTCAAAGGGGCAAGGCGTTGCAAAGGCGCGAGTCGTCTTGACGAATATGCAAACCGGAACGACAAAAATAATTTTGACCAATCCTTTCGGTTATTACAATTTTCCTGACTTGCCGACAATGGCAAACTATACCGTTTCGGTTGCAAGCAAACGTCACCAATTTTATCAAAACACTCAATCACTTCAGCTGTTTATGGATGTCTTGGGACTTCATTTTATCGGAAATTAATATCTCTTTGACAAAAGTTAAAGAATTTAAGCCGTCGCCAGTTTCGGACTGTTCGGGCGAAAATAAGCGAACGTCCAGAAAATGCAAAATGCGGCAATCGCAAAAAGTCCGAACAATAAAGCCGATGGCTGATAAATTTCGTTGAAAATAATGACCGCAAAAGCCGTTACGACATTACGCAAATTCTCGGAAAGCCAAACCCACGCTTTAGCTTCCAAAATTCCGCTCCAATTGATGATTTGCCACCAGAGCAGAAACGCGCCGAGCCATTTTTCGCTCGTGCTCCAGCCGTAAATATTTGAAATCACGCCGAGCATCAGCCCGACGCCCAGAGCAACCTGCAGAATTAGATATATTTTAGAATTGGCGAACATTGCGGGGCGAAATTTGATCTGATTTTCGGTCGTGATGTCGGGCAATTCCTTTTGCGGCAAACCGCGCGGAATCCAACCGGCGGGCATAAACCAGATACGGATTTTGTCCCAGAAATATGGCGCGGCGACGGCGTATTTCCACAAAACGATATAGAAATGAAAATTGATAATGATCGGATTCCAGGTTTTCGGATGATCTAAGATTCCGTAGGCGACCTTTTCTTTTTCCTCTTTAAAAGTGCCGAACAACCGGTCCCAGATGATCAAAAATTCGCCGTAGTTTTTATCCAGATATTGCAAGTTGACGCCGTGATGAACGCGGTGATGCGACGGCGTGGTGAAAATCAATTCGATCGGTCGCCAGAGCTTCGGGACAAATTCCGTGTGATGCAGAAAGGCGATGAAAAGATGAATCCCGACGACCGTATAGATATGCACGGGCTGAAATCCGATGATCGTTAAAACCCAAAAGAACAGAAACGAACAAAGTCTTTGCGTGACGCTTGCCCGGAGCGCGACGAAAAAATTCATTTCTTCCGCCGAATGATGAGGGCTGTGTGCCGCCCACAGAATATTGATCTCGTGTCCCCAACGATGCACCCAATAAAACACGAAATCGACGGCGAGCAGCAGTAAAATCGAACTCCACCAATTGATCGGAATCGTCAAAATCCGAAAGTTTTCCCACAAATATCCGTAAACGAAAAAAACGCCGACCATCACCAGAATGTTAGTTGTCTGATTGCCGAGCTGCGTGCCGAAATTCGCGACCGCCTCGTTAAAAGTTATCAATTTGCGTTTCAGGACAAAGCACGCCGCAATTTCCAAAAGAATAAAAATCAAAGCGATCGGCGTGATATAAAAATAGACGTTGGTTTCTTGCATAACGGTTTTGAACTTTCGGGAAAACAAAGCAAATATAATGCAAAATACCGGAAATTCCAAAAGAAAAAGCGGCTGGCGTGTATTTCACCAGCCGCTTTTTCACGCACAAATATATTTTCTCACAAACAATGAAAGATTCGATTTGTCATTCGATTTGTGGGAAGGTCGATTCGTGAAAGTCTCGCCGAAAACTTATTGGGTCGTTTTAGCGGCGTTTTCTTTTTGTTTGTCAGTCAGCGCGATGCCCATTTTTTCAAGCGTCACCTGATTCAATGTGCCGGTTCCTTTGAGACCGTTTGCTTCCTGAAAGGCTTTCAAACCCGTGCGTGTCGCCGGATCGAGCGAGCCGTTAGCGTCGCCCGCATACATCGCTTTTTCCTTCAAAAGCTTC
>CADEFG010000036.1 GCA_902826505.1 uncultured Acidobacteriota bacterium | reverse complement strand
GAAGCGATCGATTACGGCGCGTATAAGACCGAAACTTTTCGCTTTTCGAGCCTCCAGACGGGTTTTGCTAAACGCGGCGAAAACACTTTTGACTTTGACGAAAGAATCGCCGCTTATTATTTTTTTATCTTTCCGAATCTGATGCTCAATTTTTATCCGTGGGGTTTGTCCGTTAATATCGTCAAACCTTTGAAACCGGATTTGACGCGCGTTTCGTATCTGACCTTTGTCGCGGACGAATCGAAACTCGGTCGCGGCGCTGGCAGCAATCTCGAAACCGTCGAATTTGAAGATCAAGCGGTGGTTGAATCCGTGCAAAAAGGAATTCGCTCGCGGTTTTATGAACGGGGCAGATATTCGCCCGCGCGTGAACAGGGAACGCATCATTTTCACCGCCTGATCGCGGAATTTATGAATTTATGAAACATTTAACGACCGCAGAAATCGAAAAAGAATTAAACGAAGTTCTCGAATCGCCGACGGATGACGGCGTTTTGAATTTGATCGTTCGCCGCCCGAAAGAAAACGAACGCGAAGTTTTGGAAACCGGCGAGCTCGACATCGAAAAAGGTTTGGTCGGCGACGATTGGCTGACCCGCGACGGAAATTTCGACACCCAACTGACGATCATGAATTCGCGCATCGCCGCGCTTCTCGCGCAGGACGAAAGCCGTCGTGAGCTTGCGGGCGACCAGCTTTTCATCGATCTGAATTTAACGGACGAAAATCTTCCGCACGGCACGCGCCTTGCAATCGGTTCGGCAATTATCGAAATAACAAAGCAGCCGCACAACGGTTGTAAAAAGTTTGTCGAACGCTTCGGGCTCGACGCGATGAAATTCGTCAATTCGCCGATCGGCAAACAATTTCACCTGCGCGGAATCTACGCTCGTGTCATTCAGTCCGGCGCGATTCGGCAAGGCGATACGGTGAAGAAAATTTGATTTTGCGGTAATACCGAGGTTATACTTGTGTCTATGAAAACAGCAATTTCAGTTCCGAACGACGTGTTTGAATTAAGCGAAAGATTGGCGAAAAAACTAAAAGTTTCCCGAAGTAAGATTTTCGCCATGGGCGTTAAAAAACTCGGTGAAGAGTATGATGAAGAGGAAATAATTGCGAGTATCAACAGAGTTTGTGAAAAGGTTGATACTTCAGTTGATCCTGTTCTTTTTAAAATGGCGATGCTTTCGCTTCCCAAAGACGAATGGTAATAAATCGCGGTGAAATTTGGTGGGCTGATTTGCCCGAACCGACAGGTTCTTCGTCTGGCTTTCGTCGTCCGGTTTTAATCATTCAGTCTGACATTTTTAATAAAACGAAATTAAATACTTCAATTGCGGCTTTGATAACAACCAATCTTGAATTCGAAAAGATGCGCGGCAATATTTTACTGAAGAAGCATCAAAGCGGCTTGCCAAAAGATTCGATTGTTAATGTAACTCAAGTTTTTACACTAGATAAAAGTCTTTTACTGGAATTGGTCGGAACACTTTCAGAACGCAAAATGGAGCAAATTGATAAAGGTTTGCGTCTTGTGCTTTCTTTATAATTTATCAAATGTCGGACGAATTATTATCAAAAGAAAACTTCACGGCTGACCAACTCACAACGAGCCAAATAATTGAAATTTTTTCTTATAACTCGAACGAAAGAGATGCTTTTCCTTATCTTCGGCGTTATATGAAAACTATCTCCCAAAAACTTGACGAAATTGAAAATGACGAAGAAAAATTAAAACGATTTGCATTGGCAGGATTGTTTTTGACTTACAGAGCTTTTAATCACAGCGGAAGTCGAATGGAAACCGAAAAACCTGACAACCTTGATTCCGGCATTCATAAACTGCGATTAGCGGCGTTCAGAGATTATTTCAAAACTGAAATAAAAGACACAAATCATTATTTGAAAATGATTGATTTTTCTGTATTGGATTTTCTACTTTTATTCTTTCGATTAAAAAGTCTTCCGAGAAAACTCTACAAGTTTGTTGTAAAATAACCTCAACAAAATTTCTTTATCCGAAACTTTTTTATGAATTTGTTTGACCTAGCCGAAAATAAGATCAAGATCGAGATCGAATCTTTGTGTGCCGAGATCAACCGGCACAACGAATTGTATTACCAGCAAAACGCGCCGGAAATCGCGGATTTCGAGTTTGATAAATTGCTCGAAAGACTCAAAAAACTCGAAGAAGAAAACCCGCAATTCATCACGCCCGACTCGCCGACGCAGCGGGTCGGCGGGCGCGCCGAAGGTTTTAAGCCGTTTGTGCATCGCGTGCCGCTGATGTCGCTCGATAATTCCTATGATCTCGAAGATTTAAAGGCTTTTGATGAACGTTGCCGAAAGCTCGCGGACGGGCGCGAGTTTGATTATGTCGCGGAACTCAAAATCGACGGTTTGTCGGTCGCGCTTCATTACGAAAACGGTGTTTTAGTGGCGGGCGCAACGCGCGGCGACGGGCGAACGGGCGACGATGTTTTCTCGAACGTTAAAACTATCCGGACGATCCCGATGCGTTTAAAAGGCGATTTTCCCGAAAAGACGGAAGTTCGCGGCGAGGTTTTTATGGCGCGGTCGGTTTTTGAAAAGATCAATGCCGAACTCGAAATGCAGGGCGAAAAAACTTACGCCAACCCGCGCAATTTTGCGTCGGGCACACTTCGCCAGCTCGATTCCTCGATCGTCGCGTCGCGAAAACTGGATATTTTTCCGTATGATCTACTGAGCGGCGCGTCGAAAATGTTCCCGTCGCACTGGCAAATCTTTGAATGGCTCGAAGAAAAAGGTTTTCACACCAATCCGAATCGTCGTCAATGCGCAAATTTTGATGAATTGGCGGAATTCATTGCCGAAATGCAGGCAAAACGCGACTCGCTCGATTATGAGATCGACGGCGTCGTCGTCAAAGTCAATCAAACGCGTCTGCAAGAGGAATTCGGCGCGACGACCAAAGCTCCGCGCTGGGCAATCGCCTACAAATACAAGGCGATGCAGGCGACGACGCAGCTCGAAGCGATTCACGTGCAGGTCGGGCGAACCGGTTCTTTAACGCCGGTCGCCTATCTGAAACCGGTTTTGCTTGCCGGAACGACCGTTGCGCGTGCGAGTTTGCATAACGAGGACGAAATCAAGCGTTTGAATCTGAAGATCGGCGATTGGGTGCTGATCGAAAAATCGGGCGAGATCATTCCGCAGGTTTTGCAGGTTATCGAATCGCGGCGCAACGGCAGCGAAACCGATTACGAGTTCCCGAAAAACTGTCCCGTGTGTAATTGGAACGCCGTTCGTCCGGAAGGCGAAGTAGTCACACGCTGTACGAACCCGGATTGTCCCGCCAAAGTTAAGGCACGGATTTTATATTATGCCGCGCGCAAAGCAATGGACATCGAAGGACTCGGCGATGTGCTGGTCGAAACTCTGGTTGATTCGGGAATGGTCAAATCGGTCGCCGATCTGTACGATCTGACCGTTGAACAGATCGCCGCGCTCGAACGAAAAGCCGAAAAGTCGGCGACGAAACTCATCGAACAAATCGAAAACTCGAAAACTCGCGGTTTGCAATGTCTTTTATACGGGATCGACATTCGCCACGTCGGCGAGCGCTACGCGAAAATTCTCGCCAATCATTATCGAAACATCGATAAACTCGCCGAAGCCTCGATCGAAGAACTCGACGCGATTCACGAGATCGGATTGACGGTCGCCGTTTCGGTTTTTAACTTTTTCCAAAACCCGCGCAATCAGGAAGTTATCAATAAATTAAAGGAAAAAGGCGTCAAGCTCGAAGTTGACGGCGACGCGTCGGCGAGTTTCGACGAAAGATTTGTCGGCAAGACTTTTGTTTTAACCGGCAAGCTCGAAGAATTTACGCGCGACGATGCGGCGCGTCTGATCGAAGAACGCGGCGGACGCGTTTCGTCGTCGGTCAGCAAAAAAACCGATTACGTCGTCGCCGGTTCGGACGCCGGTTCAAAACTGACGAAAGCCGAAAGTTTGGGCGTCAAAGTTTTAAGCGAAGATGAGTTTAAGGAAATGTTTGCGGTCGCTTGAAATTATCAAGTTGAGAAAACAAAGTCTTCGGCAGACATAAATATCTTAGAAATATCGAAATCTTCAGCAATAATTCTTATAATTTTATCAGTTTTTTCTCGGAAAGCTCCATTTTTTGGATTTTTTGTTCGATAAATTCCTTGTGCGCGTCGGAACTTTTGTTGAGAATATCTTCGAATTCGTCCGACGAAAGCTCTTCCGAATATTTTTTGGCGTAATTTGAATGGATTCCGCGACCGTTTCGTTCGGTGATGATGTATTCGAGTTCGTCAAAACAGACGACCGTTTGGCTGTTGTATTCGACATCGGCAAAACCGTCGCGGTTAAAGCTGCGGTAAGCGTAATTGACGAAGATCGCCGGGTTCAGATCGAGCGGTTCATTAAGCAGAAGCTCGCGCAGGTGAGCGGTTGATTTTGCCTGAAACGATTTTTTTTCGCCGTCGCCGTTGATTCCCAGATTGGTCAAACTCGTGATCAGGATTTCCACCTTTTTATCAATGTAAAAGCGGTCGAATCTGCCGTAGTTTTCAAGCTGTTTGTTCAAAAGCGGCAAAATCGATTTATCAAAAATGTCGAGCAGGACGATTTTTTCGCGTTTGACGATCTTGCTGCCGAGCTTGAGAAGTCTTTGTTCGAGTTCGATCAGATCTTTTTCGAGAAGATCGATCTCATCGATGCTTTCGCCTTTCGCGCCCTTCAGATAAAGCTCCAGCGAACCGATCACATTGCGCGCGATAAAGTCCAAAAGAGTTTCGATCTTGCCCTTATCGGCTTCCTGCAAAGCGAAATGATAGACGTTTTTTTCGCTGCGTTTGATGACGATCGGCGGATAACCGAACTGCATCAGGATCAGATTTGTCAGAAATTTCGCGATTCGCCCGTTGGCATCGTCGAAAGGCTGGATCTTAACGAATTTGTAATGAAAATGCGTTGCCAAACTGACCGCGTTGACCTCGGGCTTTTGGCGTTCTTCGGCAAACCAATCAAGCAATTCGCGCATTTTTTCGGGAGTTTCTTCGGGCGTCGCAAAATCGAGGATTTTGCCGTTTTGTCCGAAAAAATAATTCGGCGTTTGTTTGTATTTGCCGAGCTCGACCATCTTCAAGATCGGTTTTCCCTTTTTTGTAAAAGATTGAACTTCGTAAGGTTCGAGCAAGATCGATTCGTGGATCTGCTTGATAAAATCTTCGTTGAGGACAAAACCGAGACTGGCAATTTCAAACATCCAGGAGATCGTCTCGTTATGAATTTTCATCTCGATATAATCTTTTAGCGGTTTGTTGCCTTTCGTCGTGCCTTGCGTAATGAGGGTTCGGGTTTCTTCGAAACTGAGGGAATTCCGGTCGCCGACGATCGAATTAAAATTCCATTCGAGACGGATCTTTTGCAGAATCCGATTTTCGACATCAGTCTTGAGCGGGCTTAACGAGGAAAGCTCTTCGCGTAGTTTTTCGACCTTTTTTAATGAATGAACACTCGACATTGTTAGGTAAAATAACGGCGCCAGCAGAAATCAATTACTTCTGGCAAGCCGGTTTGCTCGGGGCAAGAATCCTGTAAAATAAGTTAAAGTTGGTGACCGTTCGGAAACACCTCCGAAAATGTTTCCGTCTGTAATTTTATACGAAACTTCGAAACCGTCAACTAAAATTGTCTTTTTTTCGCAAAATTGCTTTGTTTCAAGATAAACTTACCCGTTTTCATAACGAATCCGGCTTTTTCGATCGCGCCGAAATCGTCTGCCGGGTTTCCCTTCAACAGCAATAATGCCGGCAAGCGTTCCGGCTTTTAACGCGCCGCATTGATGGTCACACCCTGCAAAAACCGGTACGGGACTAAAATTTTCACATCACCCATCCGGAGTGAAAAACGGAAAGTTTTGATTAAAAAGATTATTTTCGACCCAATTTTCTCGCCAAAGCGTTATAAATTTTGTCGATTTCGCTGATGCGTAAAAGTTTTGCCATCGCCAGAAACGTCATTCCGCCGAGCGCGATCGGCGCAAAACATTCGATCGCTTTGAAAAGAAATCCTTTACCGCCGAATTGCTGATGCAGAAAATAATAACTGAACCAGCAAACCGCCGACATCACCGCCGAAGCGATCGCAATCCGCGTAAAACCCGAAATGATCTCTCTGCCGTTGAGCCGTTTGATACGCTTTCTCATCATCAAAGCGAGCGCAAAGAAATTGACCAAAGCGACGACCGAGGTGGCGAGTGCGACGCCGACGTGCCCGTAGCCGTAAGGCGTCAGTAGATCGCGAAAAATAAAACTCGCGACCGCGTTCACGGCAATTGAAACGATTGCAATAATCATCGGCGTTTTCGCGTCGTCAAGCGCGTAAAATGCGGGCGACAGGACTTTGATCGCGGCGTAGCCCGTCAAACCGATCGAATAGCCCGCCAAAGCAAAAGCCGTCATCGAAGTATCTGCCGCGTCAAATTTTCCGCGTTCGTAAATCAAGCGGATAATCGGTTCGCCAAGGACGATCAAACCGCAAGCCGAGGGCAAAGTCATCAAAAAAACCAGATTCATCGAGGAAGAAAGCGTGTCGCGGAAATCTTTTATTTTACCTTCGCTCGCGAGACGCGATAAAACCGGAATCGAAGCCGTCCCGACCGCGACGCCGAAAACGCCGATCGGAAACTGCATCAGGCGAAAGGAATAACTGAGCCAGCTGCGTCCGCCGTCAATGCCCGAAACAATCGCTAAATTGACCAGAACGTTGATCTGCACGGCTGACGTGCCGAGAATTGCCGGCGCCATCAAACGCATCACTTTGCGAACGCCTTCGTCGGTAAAACTTAAAATCGGGGCGAATCTGAAACCGACTTTGTAAAGCGACGGGATTTGCATCAGAAATTGCGCCGCGCCGCCGATGATCGTGCCGATCGCCATCCCGATAATCGCCCATTGCGCAGAAGCCGAGGGAACTGCCGTTTTATCGCTTGACGAAAGCCATCCGCCGTCCGAAAGCCAATAGGCGAAAGCTAATCCGAAGATGATCGAAACGATGTTAAAAACCGTTGAAGCCGAAGCCGGAATCCCGAAAACGCCTTTCGTGTTCAAAACGCCCATCGCGACCGCGGCGAGCGCGACGAGCAAGATGAACGGAAACATAATCTGCGTCATCGTTACCGTCAGCGCGGCTTTTTCGGGTGAAAAGCCCGAAGCGACGATCGAAACCAGATACGGCGTCAGCAGAATTCCGAGGATGACGATAACGCTAAGTACAACCGCCAGCGCGTTCAGCACGAGGCTTGCCAATCGCCACGCTGCCTGTTCGCCTTTTTTGATTTGATAATCGGTAAAAACTTTAACGAAAGCCGCTGACAGCGCGCCCTCGGCGAAAAGGTCGCGTAAAACATTCGGGATCGTAAACGCGGCTTGATAAGCGTCATACAAAAATCCCGCGCCAAAGTAAAAGGCAAAGATCTGTTCGCGCACCAAACCCAAAACACGCGAAAACATGACGGCGATCGAAACAATTCCGGCTGATTTGGCGACGCTCGTTTGTTTGGTGGCGGGCTTTTCGGCTTCGATTTGCTCTGACGGCAATGGCTCGGCGAGATCTTCGGGTTCTTCGCTGATTGGTGATGTCTTTTCGATTTCGCTCATTAAATTTGAATATTTTTACACATTTGCCGAACGCGCGTGTTTCTGCCAAAGATAAAAGTTTGAATTATTAAACTATTTTCGGCAAGTTCCAATGCAAAAAAGGAAGCAATTTTTATATTGCTTCCTTCGATTTACTGATTGAAAATTATCGTTAATTGATTCGGGCGCGTGAATCGGGATAAGTAATTCGTGTATTGGCAAGCCGGACGTCGAGCGCCACCGGATTGTAAATCATCGGCGCCGCGCCACCGAATTGTCCTTGAATCAATGAAACATAGCTGTTCTGAAAAGCCCGGAAACGCGGAACGCTTCCTTTCTGGTTAAAAATAACAAACAGAAGATTACCGCTGCGCGTCGTGATCTCGCCTGCCAACGCACTGACTCCGCCGTCCGTGTTTCCCAAAGTTCCGGTTTTGCCGACGACGCTGCCGCGTGAAAAATCGGTGTCAAAACGTCCTTCGAGCGTGCCTTTATCAACGCCGGCGACCGGCATAATATCGGCAAAGGTCATTTTCCATTTCGCCAGATCGTTTCTTAAAGCGCGCAGCACTTTCATCATCGCTTTCGGCGTCACACGGTTTTGACCGAGACCGCTTGAAGTTTGCAGAATAAATTCCTGCGGCGGAATGTTGGCATTAAGCTGAGCCGTTCGCGAAACCGCATACGGACCGCCGATCATATCGCCCAAACGTTCCGCCAGAAAATTGTTTGAATAACAAAGCGTAACTTTGATGATTTCTCGGAGCGGCGCCGATTCGTGTGTGAATAATTGACGAATATTGCTCGGCATCGGCTGAACATAAACGCTTCCCGCGAGCGAAACCGACGGAATCAACGTAATTTTGCCGTATTTGCCGGAATTTACCAAATAATTTTGCCATGCTTTGACGGTTGCCGAATTTCGTTTTCCGGCATCGAGTGTCGTTGCCAAACTGTTGCCCGAAGCGACCGGCGACATATTGTAGTTCATCGCAAAATTATCGGTCACGATCAAATCGCCGGTGATCGTTGAAATGCCCAATCGGTTGAGTTCATATGCAACATTAACAGCGTGTTCGAGATTGAACATCGGATCGCGTCCCGAAATATAAAGATTACCGGTCAGCGTCCGCGTGTTTTGATCGATCTGTCCGTCAGTCCAAACCGATGTTTGAAAACGATAATCCGGACCGAAGGTTTTCAGTACAGAATAAGCGGTCACAATTTTGACGTTTGAAGCCGGATTGAAAGCATAATTCGAATAGCTGTCAACGACCGATTTTCCGTCTAAAGTTTCGACCAAAATGCCCGAATAACCCGGAATCGTCACATCATTAATAACCGGATTGACACTTGCCGTTTTGGTTATTAAAGGCGTTGACGAGGTTGTCGGATTGGTTTTTGTCGGTTGAACTTGAATGTCCTGGAGTAAAGGTTTCGGGGTTGACGAATTGGTAGTCGGACGGGTGTAAACCGATTGTCCGAAAGCATTTATCGTCGTCAAACTTATACCCGACAAAAGTGCGGCGCAAAGCCAAAGGGCGGTCTTTTTGGTAAAACTCTTCATCATTTTTCTCTTTTATTTTGGTGTCTGCGGCAGGCTTCCTAAATGTTTGTAAGGAAGGCTGTTTGCATTATACCATAAAAATCATCCTAATTTTCAAGTCCGAAAATTTTTTTTCGGTTCTGCCGGATAGACGCAGGCTTTGATGAATTTTGTCAAAAAACGGATGCACGTATTTAAGCAATACTTATGGAAGCAACGCTATTCACTTATACATCATAAATTACGAAAAGAAAAGTTTTTTTTAATATTTTTTAATAATTAAAAAACAAATACCGTTCGGGCAATGAAATGTTTCCGAAAATTAGTTTTCGATGTTATGGAAAAATCGTTGCAATTACTTTGTAAAGAGCATAAAATTAGGCGAAATCAAGATTTGTGAAAAAAGAACAAGAACCCTTAACGATTGAAAAAATAAAGCGGGCGTATGGCGAAAGACGCGATGAGATTCGCGCCCGTTTAGCCGAGTTTGAAGATATTTGGAAATCTGAAAGCGATGAACGCCTTTGGGAAGAAATGGTTTTTTGTTTTTTTACGGGCGGTTGTTCTGCAAAAATGGGACTGCGCTCGATTGACGCCGTCAGACCGCTTCTGCTCAGCGGAACTCACGAACAATTGATGAACGCGCTGGTCGGCAAACATCGCTATCCGCGAGCGCGTGCCGGATATATCGTTGCTTCGCGCGATTTTTTACAGCAGAACTGCAATTTACAATTGCGCGGAAAGCTCGAGAGTTTTGAAAATTCATTGGAAAGACGCGACTGGCTGGTTAGAGAAAAACGCATAAAAGGCTTGGGTTATAAGGAAGCAAGTCATTTTTTGCGGAACATCGGCATGAAAGGCTACGCCATTTTAGACAAGCATATTTTGCGCTCGCTGGCGGAACTGAAAATAATTGACGACCCAAAGCCACCAAATACGCGTTTGAAGTATCTAACGATTGAAGAAAAGTTGAAAAACTTGGCGTTGCTGTCCGAGATTGACTTCGACGAGTTGGATTTGGTTTTATGGTCAATGAAAACCGGCGAAATTCTTAAATAAAAACTAAAATTTCAAGGAAAGGAGTTTAAATTATGAAATTTAGAATTCTTGATCCAGTTTTTTTTCGGTTTCCTTTCCAAACAAAGCGTTTCGCGGGGTTAGCCTTAGCCGTTTTGTTCGTTATAGGTTTGCCCGTTTCCGGCTTGGCAAATGATGATGTCCAGCAAATCGAAGAAGATACTCGTCAACAAATCAAACAGGCTGAAAAATTAGCCAAACGAGGAAATGTTGTGGAAGCCGAAAAGCTTTTGCGGCAAATAGTCGAGCGCAATCCGCAGCATTCGACCGCCAAACTAAAGCTCGCCTATATCTTTCTTAAACAGAAACGTTTGCTCGAAGCCTACGATTTATCGTTCGAGATTGCTAAAAACGAACCGAAAAATTCCTATGCTTTCGCCGTTTTAGGCGCAACGCTGCTCAGTGCGGGTAATTTCAAGGAAGCCGACAAAATTCTAGTTACCGCGCTGAGTTTAAATAAAAAGGAATCGCTGGCGTGGGCGGGACTCGGAATGTTGGATTTCTACGAAAACCGCATTGCCGAATCAATCGAATATCTGAAGGGCGCGGTTTATTACGACGGTGAAGAGCCGGATTATGTTTTTGCACTCGCGCAGGTTGAGGCGAGGGCGGAAAAATACAAAGATGCCGCCGATCACTATAACCGATTTTTGCAGGTTTCGCCGCAAACCGATATTGAAAGACGCGACCGCATCAAAGGACTTATCAACTTTCTACGATTTTTGGGCGGCAGACGGTCGCTTTATGATTTAGGTGGCGGGGAACGAACATCAGTTTCTTTTGAACTTCTCAGAGATCGTCCGGTAATAAAACTCTCGGTCAACAAAAATGAAGAGCCGTTGAAGTTTGTCTTAGACACCGGTTCGGGAATTTCCGTGATCTCGCGGGAAACCGCCGAAAGATTAAAGATTAAACCGATCACCCGCGGCGGATTGGCGCGCGCCATCGGCGGTAATGGAAAATTTGAAATAGTTTACGGCTTTTTGAAATCGGTTAATATCGGTGATGTCGAAATAAAAAGCGTCCCGGTTTACATCCGCGAGTTTCATTCCAATGATGAAAAAATCGACGGTTATATCGGGTTGTCGCTGATTTCAAAATTCCTGACCACGATCGATTATGGAAGCCTTTCATTTTCGCTGGTTAGAAAAGATATTGCCGAAGACCAAAACACGGTTGAGAACAAAAGCTTATATTTGCCGCTTCGTTTGACTTCAAGCGGATTTTTGAGCGGGGAAGTTCAACTCGAAGGCGTTCAGAGTTCGTTGAATTTTATTGTTGACACCGGCGCGAGTATTTCGGTGATTTCCGAAGAAATTGCCGGACTTTCGGAAATCAGCCGTTTTGTTCGCAATGAAAAAATGAGAGTTGTCGGCGCGGCAGGCGTGACCGAAGATGTACCGTCGTTTCTGCTTCCGCGAGTTACCTTCGGCAGTAATTCACGCGAGAGCATCACGGCAATCGCGCTTGATCTAGACATCATCAACGAGGCTTCCGGTTTTCGACAAGCCGGAATCTTGGGCGGGAATTTTTTGAAAAACTACCGCTTGACGTTTGATTTCAAAAACTCAAAGGTGATTTTTACACCGGTTAGAAAATGAGTAGAGAGTAGAGAGTAGAGAATGGAGAGTTTGCCTTGACTCTCCATTCTCTACTCTCTACTCTCTACTCTTATAATGAAACTAAGTCTATATCTGGAAACTTCGGTTGTCGGCGCTTATCTTGATAATGGTGAACCGTTTCGCCGCGATTTGACGATTCGCTGGTGGGAACACGAACTCTCCGAGTATCAGGCGTTCAGCTCGGTTCTTGTCAAGCGCGAAATCGAACTTGTCGCCGAACCGCACCGAACCGGTTATCTCAAACTTATCAAACCGCTCGAAAATCTCGAACTCGTCGAAGAAGTGGCGATTCTTGCCGACGGCTATATTTCGCGCGGAATTTTTCATCGCAAGTTTATCGCCGATGCGCTTCACGTGGCGATCGCTTCTTTTTATAAAATTGATTATCTGGTGACGTGGAATTTCGGACATCTGGCAAATGTCCGCAAACAGGCGCGGATCAAACTTTTTAATACCGCCGCCGGTTTTTTTTCGCCGGTCATCGTGACACCGGAATTTTTAGTTCACAGCTAACTGATTAAACAGTTTTTGGGATTGACGATTGACGCGTAACAATTGACAATTAAAATGTAATGTATCGCCGCCCGAAGTTTTTAGAAGTCTTATTGGAAATTCGGCAAAAAATGTCGCGTGAAGCCGATTATGACGTTGATTTATTCGCCGAAATGGTTCGCAGCGGAAGTTTTTCGGGCGATGGTACCGAATTTAGTTTGGTTGAATTGCCGGTTGAAAAACAGAATTTGAACGGCAAGGCAAAGAATCACCGCAAACGGCAAAACTAAAAATCGCAAATTGTCTCGATGGAAATAAATTTTGATGCAATCGGACTCGAAATCCCGAACGAAAACGCCTTTCATGATTTGGCGGAAGATGTCGGCAAGCGCGGCGAACTCTCGATTTTACCGCGTAAAGGCGGCGTTCTGCACGGGCGTTGCCTGAAATTCGGTGCGGGACTCGAAGTCTGGACGCTTTTTTACGAATCCGGAAAGGGCGAGGTCGTTTATGCCGATTGCCGTCCGGCGTTTCGCGCTCGTTACGCGCAAAAGATTTCGCCCTGGATCTTGACCGAATCGGACGAAGACGGCGAAGCTCTCATTCACGGTTTTATCGAAGATACAAATACGGAAGTTTTGTTTCAGCTTCAGAACCTGACGGAAATCGGGAGCCGGGTTTTGGAACAAACAACCTTGAGCGTCGGTCTTTGCGGTTTGGCATATCGCGCGGAAGTTTTTGAAAATAACGTCGAGCCGCATTGGAAGTCTTATGACGAAATCGCGCGCAACGTCCTCGAAAACGAAAATGACTGGAGCGTTGCCGGGCACATTCTTGCCTTTGACGCGCTTCGTAATCCGCAATCGGGTAATGATTTGTTTTGGATTTACGTCGGGATGGGCGGACTGCAACTCGAAATTTTGGTTAATCAGCGAGCCTTGCGCGGCAAAAAGCCGCGAATCGGCGCATTTATCGAGGCGGATGTTTGGCTTCAAGGTCATATTTTGAGCGAAACCGCTAAACGAAATGGTTATGAAGGGGTTGATTGGTCAATCCGCCCGGCTGAATATTGGAAAAGTTTTAAGAAACCAAATTAGGAAATTTGCGGCTTTGGGTTTAGATTTGCGATTACCGGAAAATTGAAAAAACTTTTGGAAATCCAAAATCCAAAATCCAAAATCCGAAATCAAAATGCGTCGTTACTTGCCCCTTAGTTTAATCCTGCTTGTCATCGTGGCGGCTTCCGCGATCGGACTTTATTATTTCAATCAATATTGGATTCATCGCTATGACGAGCTGATTGCGCGGCAGGCGAAAATTTACAGTTTGGATGAAAAGCTGGTCTGGAGCGTGATTTACGAAGAGACCTATTTTCGGGCGTGGAAAATCGGGGCAGATGAAGAAGTCGGTCTGATGCAGGTGACGCCGATGGTCGCGCGGATTTGGGCAAAAGAAACGGGTTTTCAGGAATTCGAGAAACAAACCGCCCAAAACGTTAATGAATTTTTAAGCGACCCGGAAAGAAATATTCAGGTCGGTTGTTGGTATCTCGAAAAAATGCGCGATAAATACCGCGGTTTTGCGGCGGAAGATGCGATGACTTTGGCGGCTTACAATGCCGGTGCGAGCCGCGTCGAAGAATGGACGAAAAACTCTTCAAACTTCGTTAAAACTTCGCAACCGGACGTTTCCAAATTGTCCGAAAAAGAATTTATCGAGCGCATCAATATTGCTTCGACGAAAAGTTATGTGAGCGCGATACTCGAACGCTACCGCGTTCCAAAATAGATCTTTCATTTCACAATTTTTACTAAAATCAAAGTTTATGAAAATTCTTTCCGCCGATTTTGTTTTGCCGATTTCCGGCGAGCCGATCGAAAAAGGCGCGGTTGTTTTTGAAAAAGACAAGCTCGTGGCGGTCGGAAAACGCGCGGAAATTATCGAAAAATTTACCGAAGCCGACCGCGAAGATTTTGGCGAAGCGGTGATTTTGCCGGGATTTGTCAACGCGCATTCGCATCTTGAGATAACGGCGATGCGCGGATTTGTCGATGAATTTGACGATGATTTTACTTCGTGGCTCTTGACGCTCACCAAAGTTCGCGGCGAAATTCTCACCGATGAGGATGTCCAAAACGCGGCGATTCTTGGAGCCATCGAAGGCGCGCACGCGGGCGTCACCTGTTTCGGCGATATCGGACGGTTCGGCAAAAATGGTTTCGAAGCATTAAAAGCGGTCGGTTTGCGCGGCGTCGTCTTTCAGGAAACCGAATTTTCGCCCGATGGCGCTGCGGCGCAAAGTGATTTTGAAAAACTCATAGAAAAGTTTCTTAAATTGAAAGAAACCGAAACCGAACTTGTCAAAATGGGACTTTCGCCGCATTCGCCATACACGGTCAGCGCGCGGCTGTTCGAAAAAATCGCCGAATTTGCGATTGCCGACCGCGTTAAAATTACGATTCACGCCGCCGAATCCGCCGAAGAACGCGAACTGATGGAAAACGGCACGGGTTTTTTCGCCGCGCTTTATCAAAAATGCCGTTTCGAGTGGAAAAATCCGCGCTGTTCTTCGCTCGAATTTCTTG
The DNA here is from genome assembly GCA_902826505.1 of uncultured Acidobacteriota bacterium. Taxonomy (GTDB): domain Bacteria; phylum Acidobacteriota; class Blastocatellia; order Pyrinomonadales; family Pyrinomonadaceae; genus JAFDVJ01. Next base: position 692 of record CADEFG010000036.1, on the reverse strand, counting down.
ATAGTCTCGGCGTTTTACGCGCCAAACCGCTGCTCGCGCATTGCGTCAAAGTTTCCGACCGCGACATCGAACTTATCAAAAAAACGGGATCGCGCGTCGCGCATTGCCCGAAGTCGAACGCCAAGTTCGGACACGGCATCGCGCCGTTTGAAAAGTTTTTAGACGCGCCGGTCGGCGTCGGTTTCGGCAGCGATTCGATGGCGAGCAACAATATCTGCGACATTTTGGAAGAAGCGCGTTTTGCAACGCTTTTTGCCCGGAATCTGCCCGCACGAAAAAGATTTTTGCACGCGCGGGAAATGATCGAAACCGCGACGCTCGGCGGCGCCAGGGCGTTGGGTTTGGAAAACGAGATCGTCAGTTTGGAAGCCGGAAAACAAGCCGATTTGGCGATTATTTCGCTCGGAAATATCGCGCAAATTCCGGTTCACGACGTTTATTCGGCACTGCTTTTTGCGACCAATGCGCGCGATGTGCGGTTGACGATCGTCGCCGGCGAAGAAATTTACCGCGACGGTCGAGCGACAAAAATTGACGAGCGCGAGATCAAAGTCAAAATGCAGGAAATCCGCCGCAAGATGAAATAATTCCCGGAGAAAATCATTTCGGAGCGCAAAAATTATCCTGTTGAAGAATAATTTTTCCGGTTTCCGCGTCAAAATGATAGGACGTTACGGCGCAGTTTTCGACAT
>CADEFG010000035.1:14293-15845 GCA_902826505.1 uncultured Acidobacteriota bacterium | reverse complement strand
TGTCCGTTGAAGAAAAGCGCGGCGCATTTAAAGCAGTAGCGCCAGTTCGTCTGCCCTTTATGACTGCGTCCTTCGAAGGGAATTTTGAATTTACTGAGGGTCGCGCTGTGACCGACGCCGCCGATGCAGACGCCGTTCGAGTTTCCGCCTTCGCCGTCCGACGTGTCGGGAAAGAACAGCGAAAAGCATTTCGCGCACTGCCGCCATCCTTCCTGATAAACGATTGAATTGACCGCCATAAAATATCTCCTCTAATAATTTCAACAGTCGTTATTTCCAAACCTTCAAAACCCGACTTGACCGCGCTATTTCAACGGCGCATGTGTTAAGCACAGCCAAACCAGAAGCGATAGTTGACGGGTTCGAAATCGAAAAACTTGCCCTCGCCCGTCAAAGATTTTCCGCACGTAATATCCAGAAAATTTTCCGGCACCTCAAAAAGTATCAGAAACGGAATGATCGAATCTTTGGTGGTAAAAGATAGAAAGCCTGCCGTCAAATTCCAGAAACCGCTTGTTGCCGGCAACTTCAAACGATGCAGTTGATTGTCATACCGGTACCACAAACAATTTCCTTTATTTGTCAGATAAAGCGCGAGCTCGCAAACAAAACTCTCGTTATCCGCCAGCCTCAGCGTGCATTGGACGGATTTGACGACCTGTCCGTAATCTTTCGGTGTTCCCATAAGTTTTTACTTTTCTATACTGTGCTCCTCAGTTATTCGCGGCGCGCAACTCCTTCCATTTTCTTTCGTCTGCACCCGCCAAATCGTTTTTGCCGAGCTTCCGATAGGCTTCGGCGCGTGTATAGTAGAGGCTTGCCTGATCCGGCTCAAACCGGATTAATTCCGTATAATCTTTAGCCGCATTTTCGAAATCACCTTTATCCCAAAAAGCCCGCGCCCGATACGGATAACCAAACACACTGTCCGGTTGAATCCGGATTATTTCCGTATAATCTTTGATAGCACTATCAAAGTCGTCGATTTTCTTAGATAATTCGGCTCTTTTTTGATAGTCACCAACCAATCTTTCATTGTTTGGCGGATTATTTATTAAATGCAGATTGATAATTGCCGTCTGGTCTTCGACGGCTTTGTCAAACTTTTCAATATGTTCGTAGAAACGTCTCCGGTGAATATAATTATCAATGTTATTCGGTTGAAGCTGAACGGCTTTATCAAAATCGACGACCGCCAGATCGGCTTGTTTTCTTTGCCGATAACCGTTACCGCGCAATATTAATGCGTCGACATTGTGCGGATTCAAACGCAGAGCCTCATTTAAAGCCCCAAACGCGCAATCATCAATGTTTGCCGAGATGTCACCGCCGGCAATTACAACGTGTTCACCCGCGCGGTTGTAATAATCCTCCGAAGTCTGCGGTTCGGGCTCGCCCGGAATCGTGCAGTGATATTGATTCGTAAAATTCGGAAGACCGAAAAAGTAAAAACCGATGCCCGACAAAACCAACGCCCCGAATAAGCCAAAACCACCGATCACAAAGAGCAAAGTTTTTCTTGTTTTCGACCCACCGGACGGCGCCGCGGGTG
>CADEFG010000035.1:0-14283 GCA_902826505.1 uncultured Acidobacteriota bacterium | reverse complement strand
AATCTTTTAGGAATCAGCCAGCGATAAAGTTTTCTCGCCAGCCGTTAAATTTAATCCCGCCCCGCAATTAGTGCAAAACAGCAGCGTGTTGCTAAAATCGTTGGAAATTTCACCGCCGCATTTTTGGCAAATTAACTTTTTCATATTTTTACGACACCCAAATTACACATAAACCTTTTGGCTTTCAGGCGCACGGAAACCACATTCTCCAGTCCAGCGATTCGACGGTTCGGTGGAGTGTGCCTTCGCCGCCCCACGATTCGCCGCACTTTAATCTTTCCGAAAAACGTTCCGGCACGCCGAGCAATGTAACCAAAAGCTCGCCCCATCCCCGATCCCATCCGCGGAGCGAACCTGGCGGAAAAAGCGCGATGCCGACTCTTTTGTCGTCGCGAACAAAGTAAAACCAAACACCTTCGTCCTCACCCAAATCGAGCCGCCCGCCGATTGTTCTCCAAAATGGTTTCCACCCATTCTTTTCTTTGATTTTTGCGCCGATTTCTATATCGCAGGTCAAATTCGTTCTGATTGTCGTAATCGTGCAGCCAACCGCGTACATGGTTTTTCTCTCCTCTTCCCCGATTCCGAATTTTTTACTATTTCTTTAAAATCCGCCGGTTTCCGGGACAACGCCGGGCGGCGTCTTTTGCGGCTTGATAATGACATTGCCGTCAACTTCGATCGTCAAAAGCATATCGTTCGACGGCGGCGGCACGTCGTACCAATTTTGAAGCGGCACGAACTGCGCCAGCGCGGCAAATTTTTCGGGGTTGTAATGAATCACGTTGGCGTTCAGAAACGCCAGCGTGTACGTCGTTTTGCTGATCTTGCCGATCAGCGATTTGTCGCGCACGCGGTCAACGCGCCGGTCAACCGCAATTCTGCCCGGTTCCTGACTGCTCACGTCCAACTGGAATTTCAAAATCCAGTTGCGCGTCGCGCCGCCGCAAAAACCCGTCACGCCGATGTCGCCTTTCGGTCGCATTTCCGCCGGCATCTTTTCATAAACCGCCATCAGCAGATATTGGACGAGCTTGACGTCGTCCTTCTGGTTCGGACATAGATCGCCGACCGCGTGCACCACATTGTAAAAAACCGGAAGCGTCGTTCCCGGTGCTGTATCGATAAATCCCATAATTAATCTCCTTTCAAAACAAAAAGCATTGGTTTACCTGTGAAATAAACCCCGATAGTTTGATTTTTTTCCTTGCCGCTCTATTCAACACGATCCCACGCAATCCGTCCGGGATCGATTTTTAAAGCCCACGGCTGAAGAATCTTGCCTTTCCCCTCATCGTTCATGACAATAAAATCCCAGACCTTGTTTAATCTCACGCCCCAGGTTTCATCGGCATTGAACAACAGCAAATCGACGCGGCTCCAACCCAATCGGTCGCCTTCTCCCGGACCCCAGGGTAATATCAAACCTCCTTTCAAAATTGGTATGGTCGGACCACTGTTGTAGCAAATATAGCCTTTGTCCAATGTCCGCCAGCTTCCCGCATCGACCGGTCGCCACGGGCTTTTTATCTTGATTCTGAATGCATTGCCCTTTTCATCGCTCAATTTCAAAACAAATTTTTTTGCCATTTCGATTTCTCCATATTTGATTTCTATAAATTTTCGGAACCGACTTGTTTTGCCAAAACCGAAACCGAATTGCCGCAAACAAAAAGCGCGCCGGAGGCAGTTTCCATCGAATGCACCGTTCCGCTTTCGACCAGCCGGAAAACCGCGGTTTCCGAAACGCCAAGCGCTGCCGAAGCCCGCGTGACCGACAAGTGCAAAACTTTCTCCCGGCACACGGCGCAAAAAACCGTCACGGTCTGGCTGCGCCGGACGCGGATAATGGTCAATTCGTGCTTTTCAAATTTGATTACGGTTTTCATAAAATTAAAAAATCTTTTCATCGCGGCAAATTTTTGTTAAAATTTTGGCGATTCCCGATAGTTGATTTTTCTGTCAAAATAATCGGTCAAAGGCTTCTGAAAAGTCTTAAAGATGGCGATAAATTTTTTTAAATTTTTCTAAAGATCGTTTCCGCCAAAAAAAATGAACGGTGCACCGAAACATAAAATCTCCTTTGCCGGGTTTGAACTCGACGCCGCGCATCGCCGTCTGAAGCGCGGCGTCGAAGAGGTTCACCTCAACCCGAAAGCTTTTGATGTGCTGGTTTTTCTTGCCGAAAACGCCGGACGCGTCGTTTCAAAAGATGAAATTCTAAGCGTCGTCTGGGACGGTCAATTTGTCGAGGAAGCCAATCTCGCCGTCCAGATCTCGACTCTCAGAAAAGCGTTAAATGCCAAAAAAGAGACGCCGCAGCTGCTCGTGACGATTCCCGGCAAAGGCTACAAATTCGTCGCGGATGTCGAAACGGACGAGGAGATCGTCATCGAAAATCATCAGTTTTCACGACTGGTGATCGAAAAAAATGATGATGCGGAGGTAGCGAAAACCGATCAATTTTCAAAACCGCCGCGATCTTCATTTTTTTCAGCGCCCGCCAAAACTTTCGCGGCGGTCGCGATCTTTTTAACCGTCGGAGCCGCTTTGACGATTTGGTTCGGGCGCGGCGAACGGGCGCAAACCGCTGATCTGAAACCGCCGAAATTTAGCCGTTTGACGACGAGCGGCAAAGTTTCGGGGGTTGCGCTGACGCCCGACGGGCGGTATGTCGTTTTCGCTCAAAAAGAAAATGGCGGCGAAAGTCTCTGGCTGCGCCAGATCGAAACCGGCAGCCAAACCCGCATTTCGCCGCCGCAGGATCTGGAATACCTCGGTTTATCCGTTTCGCCCGACGGTAATTTTGTCTATACGCCGGTTTTTCGGGATAACCGCACCGCCGTGCCTTTTTGGAAAATACCGGTGCTCGGCGGTGCACCGCAGGAAATTCCGGGTATTGAGGTCAGTTCGTCGGTCAGTTTTTCGCCGGACGGAAAACACTTTGCCTACATCGAATCTCATCAACCTGAAACGCATTTGAAGATTGCCGATACAAACGGCGCAAATGCGCGAATTCTGCTGCGCGCTGATTACGACCGGCGGGCGTTTTCGTTTTGGAAATCCAATCCGGTCGCCTGGTCGCCCGACGGGAACAAGATCGCCGTCGGGATCGAGGAACGAAGCGCGGAAGGTATGCGGGCGGGCATTTTACTGGTTGATCCGGCGGACGCGAGCGAGCGGATTTTAGCCGTCCCGCAATGGGCTTATGTTGATGATCTGGCGTGGCTCGACGCGGAAAATCTGGTTTTTAATGCCCACGAAGATGAATGGTCGAATGAGATCCACACGGTTTCGCGGCAAACGGGCGAAATCCGTCGGATCACGGATGATTTGCAAAATTACCGGTGGCTTTCGACGGTCGGCAAAAATTTGCTGACGGTGCAATCGAATGCCGTTTCGAGCCTTTATGTTGCCGATTTTTCCGAAACGGTCAAAAAACTCCAGCCACGGGAAATTTTCCGCGAATCCGGTTATATTTCAAATGTCGTGTGGAGCCGCGACGGCGCGATTCTTTACAGTTCGCGGTCAACCGGCGAGCCGGAGATCTGGCGGATCGAAGCCGACGGAACGAATCCCGCGCAACTGACTTCGGGAGCGCACATCAATTTCGGTCTGGCGGTTTCTCCGGCGGACGGTTCGCTGGTTTTTTCTTCATATCGAAAAGGGAATTTTGCGCTCTGGTCGGCGGACGCGAGCGGCAAAGATCTGCGCCCGCTAACCATGGGGAATGACCATATCACGCCGGACATTTCTGCCGACGGCAAAATCGTTTTTCAGAGTATGGGGCAGAAGATCTGGCGAATTTCCGGGGCAGACCAAACACCGGTTGAATTGCGCAGCGGTTTAAAGCCGGCACTTTCGCCCGACGGACGGCAGACGGCTTTTTTTATGATTGACGAAAAAAAATGGCGGATCGGATTGATCTCGACCGAGAGCGGCGAAATGTTAAAAAAGTTCGATTTGCCGACTGTCGTCAACCAGCGCCTGATGCGCTGGCATCCTTCGGGCAAATTTTTGACGCTCTTTTACGAGGTTGGCGAAAATCTGAATCTTCTGCTTCTGCCGACCGGCGGCGGCGACCCGCAGATCATCGAAGGTTTAGTCAAGGGCGCCGTCAATTCCTTTAGCTGGTCAGCGGACGGGAAAAAGATTCTTTTTTCTTTGACGACCGAAACGACAGACGCTGTTTTGCTGAACGATTTTTAAATCCCGCGTATTTTGAACGACTTTACTTTTTCGCTGCCAATTTCAATAAAATAATTTGCCGTGATTTTTCCGCTCCAAACTACGCCTTGACCTGATACCAATAGCCTTTGTAGCACATTATTCCGGCTCCCGGCACTCCCATTACAATACCGTCATAAATAAGATAACCGGAAGATAGCATTGGCTCGCCACCGAGCTCTCCAAAACAAATCAGCGATCTTCCAACACCTCCGATTAAAGACGCACTAAATGTGATAACATGACCCCAGCCGGTTATATCGGAGAAATTAATGTGACCCCAACCGGCAGGTCCTTTAATAATTCGGATTCCGACCGATGGGAAATCTTCAGTCGAAATGGATCCGCCAGCCGGAAGTCCGATCCCGACACCCATTCCGGCTCCGACAAATTCAAACCATTGCGTTTTTCCGTTGCTCGTATCTTTTATCCGAACACCCTGAAGGGTTATGCCGCCTTGCACGCCCTCCCCGCCTTCAGCTTCATAACTCCTGCTCGTGTCAAACTCAAGCGTCGTTTTATTAGCACCGGCGATAAGTTTTATTAATTCGATCAAAACACCAAAAAACATAAATTCTCCTCTTTACAAATTTGTGTGTCGCGCCTTTAATTTTCCGCTTGAGATAAAATTATTTTTCATCTGTCTAAGCAAATTTGCTTGCATCTTTAACCATCGGATCGGGCAGCCTCGTCGGAAATCCGATTCTCAGCATAAGGCGCACCGGAACACCGCCGAAAATGGTTTTCTGACTGCCGCCTTGAGACCACGAAACGTGAATGTGATTGGTGTGTTTGTTTGTTTTTTCGTAGTCTCTTTTTTTGCCGGTACTTTTCTCCCAAATGTCAAAATTCCAAATCACATAAATGATTCCCATAACTTCCGCGTCTTTAATAAAAACTTGAAACAGATAATCGCCTATCATTCTTTCCGATATGTTGTAGGCATCTAAATAAATGTCTAAGGCTCTGCCTTCGGCGTGGTCGGAGTCTTTGGTTGAACCCGCGATTTTTCTGTTGTCGTAAATGTCATAATTCCACTTCATTCCGCCGTGACCGTCAGGAATTTTTTCTTTAATTTCCGGAAAAGTGTATTGCAGTAGTTTTTTTAATTCCAATGGCGCAGGTTGCTCTTGTTTCCAATTCGTCATAGTTTTTCTCCTTAAAATCCGGAAAATCGAGCTTTCAGGTTTTTGATCATAAAACCTAAACTGGAAAAATCATTTAAATCCGCTTCCGTCAGTTTCTGCGGTTCGTCCCAGAGTGACGGATGCCCGTTGAGAAGTGCGGTTTCCATATCCATCATCGTCGTATTGCCGGATTTGTCTTTGAACGGAATTTGAACAACGCCGCGCATCAATTGAAGCAGCTGCGAATAATCCCAGTGATCGTCACCGTGCTTGGCGCCGATGTTTTGGATCGCGCCGTATTTTGAGCCGTGCAAGTAAAGCAAAGTTCCGGCGTGAGGTTTGCCATTCTTAAAATACAATCCGTGATTTATGGCAATCCGGTCTTTATCCGTTCGGCAGTAAGCCTCGTTTGGCGATGCCTGACAGATCTCATCCTTTTGTTTTGATAAAGCCCATATCTTGTGCGCTCCGAAATCTGCGACGCCCGTGTAATTTTTGCTTCCCAAATAATCGGAACGCATTTCGAAATCCAAACTCTTGGCATATCCGCTGTCGGAATTGTCATCGGTTACTTTTATTTCATGCGGTGCCGGCGGAGTTGGCGTGGCTTGCAGAAACATCGCGTCGGCAACAGCGCGGGTCAGCGGAAAAGCATTGAACTGCCGCGCAAATTCCCAGGTTTCGACAGCTTTCACCGGCAAGTAAAGTCCGTCAACTTTAACCACCTGACATACTTCAATGATGACAGGCGCTTGAAAAGAAATATTGAAGAGCGAATTTATGGTCAACGCCGGTTGGGAAAGCGCAACCGCTTCCCAAACTAGATCTTCTTTCTTCATCCTTCTCAGGACGTTGAGTTTGTCCTCGCGTAATTTTCTCAACTGACCGTTATTTTTATGCTCTCTTTTGGTCAGATTGTTAACAACTTGACCGGCAACCTTACCGACTCCTTGCACCCAAGTTTTCGGATTATATTTATCACTATTCGGATCACCCATAATTGCTCCTCTCTTTTATTTTTAATCGTCGTTTTCATTTATTTGCGTCATCGGCAAATTTCGCTGTCTTCAAGTTCAGTCCGCCCGGATTCCGTCTAAGCCCAAACCTCGCCGCCAAAAGTTTTTACCGACCAACGGTAATTTATCAGGAGTTTTTTATCCTGCTGAGTAATATTCACTTCATCATTTTGATTACCGCCAAGCAGCAGAATCTTATCGCCCAGAGTTCCTACATAAAATCCGACATGACCCAGATAAGGGTCGGGCGGACGCTCGAAAACAGCGACCGCACCGAACCGCGGAGCGGCAAGCGGAACACCCCATCGCAACCAACTTTTCGCTCCGGCGGCACTTACGCCGGCTTTTTTTGTTTCCGCTAACGTTCGTTCATTACCGGCACATTTCATACACCAACTGACAAAAGCCGAACACCAGGCGGTTGAATCGTGTTTATATCCAACAGTTTCAAGATATTCGACGACTCGCGGTGTGTCGGCATCGCCCGGAGTTTCTTTAACCCCGAGTTCGGCAATTGCGTATTTCATCCAAGGACAGTTCGTACAATCTGCCGAAGTCAGAAAAATTTCAGTAATAAGTTCAATGGCAGGCATTTGTTTTGATCTCCTTAATATTTATTGTTTTCGGTTGAAAGCGAATCGCCGCAAATCAGCAGCGCTCCCGCATCGGTTTCGGTTGTATGAATTAGCCCGGTTTCCGCCAAACGAAAAACCGCCGTTTCCGAAATCTTTGCCGCGGCGGCGGCTTCGGCGACGCTTAAATGTCGCGTGGCGGCGTGGCACGATTGGCAAAAAAACGTCGCCGGAAACCCGCGTTTGAAACTGATCGTCGTGATCTCGCGCGTTTCCCAAACAATTTCCAGACGTTTTTTTGCTTTCATTGACATTGAACCTCTGTTAAACTTAGCGGCACGAATTTGAAAATCTTCCCGAAATCGGTTTCCGCGTATTTCGCCGGTCAAACCAGCATCGCCGAAAGCGAAGTAAAAAGTCGTAAATTCGTAGGTAAATTTTGGTAAATTTTTCAGAAACGAATGATCAACGGCGAGCCGAAACAAATAATTTCCTTTGCCGAATTCGAACTCGACGTGGCGCGGCGCACCTTGGTGCGCGAGGGAAAACCATTGCCACTGAACGCGAAAGCCTTTGATCTGCTGGTTTATCTGGCGGAAAACGCCGGACGCATCATCACCAAAAACGAGATTCTGGACGCGGTTTGGGAAAACCAATTTGTCGAGGAAGCCAATCTGAAAGTGCAGATCTCGGCATTGCGAAAAGTTTTGGGCGAAAACAAAGCCGCACCTCGCTTGCTCGTCACGATTCCGGGCAAGGGTTATAAATTTATCGCCGAAGATCAAAACAGCGACCGGCAGATCGTGATCGAAAGCCATCGCCTTTCGCGTTTCGTCGTTGAAGAAACCGAAGAAACAGCAAATCAAAACGTAAGCAAAAAAGAACGGGATTCGAATTTACAAGCGTCTCAAACCGCTTTTTCTCAAAAAACGATTCTCGGCGGTTTTGCCGTTTTGCTGGCGATCGTTTTCGGAGCCTATCAATATTTTTATGTGCCGCCGCCGCTCGCGTTCGCGAAAATAAAGCTCACGCGATTAACCAGCAGCGGAAAGGTTTCGGGTGCCGCCGTTTCGCCGGACGGAAAATACATCGTGTATGTTTTGGGCGAGAGCGAAGGCAACAGTTTGTGGATCCAGCAGGTCGGGACGGCAAGCAACGTCCGGCTCGTGCCGCCGGTCAAGGCACAGGTTTGGGAATTGCGCTTTACGCCGGACGGCGCACAAATTATCTACAGTCTTTTTGAAGCCGCCAATACCGATCCGCAGTTTTTTCGGATTTCCTCGCTCGGCGGAGTCAGCGAAAAAATTTCGAATGTGATCGCCAGCTTTCTCGCCATGGCGCCCGACGGAAAGCGAATTGCCTACGCGCAATCGGATTCTGCCGCCGGACAAAATTATCTGGTCATCGCCGATGCCGACGGCGGCAATCAGCAAAGGATTGCCGGCAAAAACTACCCGAACAGTTTCGAAACGAATGCGCCGGTCGTCGCGTGGTCGCCCGACGGCGAAACAGTCGCCTGTCTGGTCAACCATTTTGAAGCCGACGCCAGTTATTCTTCAATCGTCGCGATCAATGTCCGCGACGGCAGCGAAACGTCTTTGAGCGACCAGCGCTGGTATGACGTTTTCAGTACCGAATGGTTGAAAAACGGCAGCGGTTTGTTAATTTCGGCGAGCGATCAAGTGGCAGGGAACAACCAGATTCGATTTTTATCTTACCCGCAGGGCGAAACGCGGTTTATTACCAATGATTTGAGCCAGTATGATTCGTTAAGCGCGACCGCCGACGGGCAATCTTTCGTGACGATTCAAACCAACACGCAGAGCGCGGTTTTTCTGGGCGAAATCAATGCCGATGCCGGTGATTATCAGGAAATCGTTTCCGAAACCGGTGAATTATCGCCGCTCGTTTGGATGCCGGACGGGAAAATCATCTTTCGCTCGGATAAAGACGGCGTTTCGAATCTCTGGACGATGGATGCGGACGGCGAAAATCGGCGTCAATTAACGGCAAACGCGCAGATCGATTCGCGCGGGCTGTGCAATTCACCCGACGGGAAATATCTTGTTTTCGGGTCGTGGCGTTCGGGCAAATCGAATCTCTGGCGGGTTGACTCGGAGAGCGGCGGAAACCTGACGCAACTGACCGACGGCGAAGCCGATGTTTATCCGAGCTGTTCGCCCGATAATCGAACCGTCATCTATCAGCGCGGTTTGCATTCCAACCAAAGATTATGGAAAGTTCCCCTCGCCGGCGGCGAGTCCGTCCAGTTGACCGATTTCAGTTCCAGATGGAATTCGGTTTCGACGGACGGCAGCCTGATCAGCTATCTTTTTATGGCTGACAACAAATGGAGTTTCGGAATTATTTCTTCCGATGGCGGTTTGATGCTCCGGCGACTTGCCGTGCCGACGAATTTGAAGGGAAGCCTGATCCGCTGGTCGCCGGACGATCGAGCTTTGTTTTATAACTATGAAGTCGGCAAAATCGGAAATATCCGCGCCTTGCCGCTCGACGGAACCGAAGCCGAACCGGTGACGAATTTTAAGGCGCAGGCGATCGATTATTTTGCTTTTTCGCCGGATAAAAAAAGATTGGCGATCGTCCGCAGTTCAACTTCGAGCGATGTCGTCCTGATTAACAGTGTCAGGTAAGTCGCGCAAACTCCGTTTATATTTTGACAAATACAACGCTGGAAATTGTCATTCGTTAAACTCCCAAGGCTTTCGCCGGCAAAATCTTTCCCGGTCAGTAATGAAAATTAAGATCGAAAAGTCTCCAATTTATTTCATTCGGCGGCATCCAGATCCAACCCGTTCCGATCGCTGCATAGCCTTTCATGACGTTTTCCAAAAAGTTGGCGCCGACGCCGTCCAGATGCAGAAAACTGAGACTGCTCTGGGGCTTGAAAAATCCCAGCCGGTTTTCGGTCACATCAATACCCCATTCGCCTTCGCTGGCTTCGATCTGCAATATTTTGTTGTTCTGGATGCGCTTAAAACTCCCGCCGTTATCGCCCCAACTCGAATCCGAAGGAATTTTTTGAGTGATCAAAAGATCGCACGAGAAACTTTTGACCTTCTGAAATGTAATAGTGCAAATAATCTGTTTGACGCCTTTTTTGACTTCGATTCCCATAAGTTTTTGATTCCTTGAAAATTTAGTACACGTAGATCGAGTAAAATGCGCTGTCGGTCGCGTCATGCGTGGCGCCTTTGGCGCATTTTCCCTGGGTTGAATGACCGCTGAAAAATAACAAATGACAATACCGGCACCGCCGCCAGCCTTGTTGCAAGGTTTGGTCGCCGGTGTTGTTTTTCTCGACGAAATAACGGATCGACTGATCACAGCTATGAACCTTATCGAACGCGCTCGCGCCTTGCGGCGCGGGACATTCGCCGGTATTCATCAACCCCAAGCCGCCATTGTCTTTATACAAACCCTGACATCTGACGCAGCGCCACCAACCGCTTTCGCCGGTCTGTTCGGTATTGATCCCATACATAAAAGTGGCGGCAAACGTTTCATCATGCGCGCCGCCCGCCGGACAGTAACTGAGCCATTCCGTATCGATAAAAAACAGGCATTCGCATTTAAAACACCATGCCCAACCCCGATTTCTTTTTGTCTCTGCACCCATCGTTAAATTCCTCCTTTGGTCATTCGAATTGTTTTTTTATAAATTTTTTAGACGTTGCCAAACCACATTGACCAGACAAGTTTTTCCTGCGTCAAGATCAGTTTTCCGTCGCCGCCGATAGTTTTTTCGGGAGTCAAACTTTCCAAAAAATCCGCCGGCACGCCCGATAGTTCGGCAACGGTCAGCGGCTCCTGGTAATCCGGCAAAATGATCGGACCAACCGGCATATACGGCAAGGCAAAACCGGGAACCGCGCCGACGATCGCCAGTTTTTCGCCGCCGTTCGTCCAATGTCCGCCGTTGCCGTATTGAAAACCGCCGGGCAAAGCACACTTTTCAAATAACGATCCGTAGATTCGTTTCCACCGCGGTCGCGCCGTTGAGGCGTCGGATTTTTCATAATAAATCGTAATGATGCAAAAAATTCCGGTCGTTTCCGAGGTGACCGAGCAGGCAGCATATCCATTCATTCTTCGCTTTCTCCTTTTTTGTCGCGCAATGCCGGTAACTGACGGCGTATTTGTCAAAGCATTATTCAGAGACCTTTGCCGGATAATATTTTTCTTGATTGAAAATGCTCAATTTAATGAAAGATCACAGTAGATTTTTCTTTTCGGAAGCAGCAGCGTGACGTTTGTTTGAACACCCATAATTATTGAGTTCCTTTTTACCGGGTTCGGTTTTTGAGCGAATTAACGCAAATAAAAAGCGAATCTTTTTTGATCTCGATAAAATGCAGCGAGCCGTTTTCGATGCCCCGATAAATTTCGCGCAAACCCGTATCAAAATTTGCCGCCGCGTTTTCAGGCGTCAGCATTTCGACCTCGGTTCCGCAAAACACACAGCGAATTTTGGCGGTCGGACGCGAACCCGCTCGGATTACCGTTCTTTGCCGGGTTTCGATGGTGATTACTTTTTTTCGTCTGGTCGCCGTCATAAAAGCAGTTTTGCGGACTTCGGTTGATTGATTTGACAGAAATTGATTTTGCGTCAAACTTTGAAAAAAAAATTGATCGCGCCGCTGAAGCTTTACATTCCGCCAGATGCCGGAACGATCTGCGGTACCGATTGCTGGACGACATCCCACGACGGCGGCGGGACGTTCGACGGGTTTTCCAGATGGATCAAAGCCGGCGTCGCGATCCACGCTTCAGGGTTGTTTTTCAAAAGCGATGCGTTGAGCGCGGCAAGCGTGTAAATCGTATGGCTGATCGAACCGATAAAATTCTTCTGCCGGACGCGGTCGATCCGGTTGTCAACCAAAACCTTGCCGGGATGCGCTTGAGCGGCTTCCATTTGGAATTGGAGAATCCAATTCATCGTCGGCGGGTCGCATGCCCCGGTGACTTCGATCTCGCCCGCTGGTTTGTGCTGCGGCAATTTCGCGTAAAGCGTTTTTAGTAAGTATTGGACAAGGTTCACATCATCGGTCATATTCGGACAGTTTTTGCCGACGGCGTGAACCAAATTATAAAATACCGGAAGTGTTGTGCCCGGTGCCGTATCGATAAATCCCATAATTTTTCTCCTCTTAAAAGCTGATCTTCGTTTTTGTTAAATTTGCTGAAATCTTTCACAAAATTTCGGTGTTTTGCTATAATTGCCGACGGCAAGTTTTCTAAACTCCAACATCTTCTGCCGAAACTTGGCAAAATGTCCCTAAATTTATGTCAAAAAGTTACTAAAAGTTGCTAAAGCGATGAAAAATGTAGCCGGTAAGCAGTTTTGCTTTGACGAATTTGAAGTTGATCCGGCGCGTCGAGTTTTGCTCAAACGCGGGCAAACGGTTGCGCTTAATCCGAAAACTTTTGATTTGCTATTGGTTTTGGTTGAACGGCGCGGCGAGATACTCTCGAAAAACGATTTGCTCGATGCGGTCTGGGAAAATCAGTTTGTCGAGGAAAACAATCTGACCGTCCACGTCGCCGCGCTGCGCAAAGCCTTCGGCGAACGCAAGGACGAAAACCGTTTTATCGCGACGATACCCAGAACGGGTTACAAATTTGTCGCGCCGCTCAATCATTCGACGACCGAAATTGTCATCGAAACCGAAAAAATCGAACGCATCACGATTGAGGAAATAGAAGAGGAAAAAGGGAGCAGAGGAGAAAGGGATAATAAAAAAGGTTGGACTTTGCCAAAACTTCTTCTCTTCTCCCTTTCTCCTCTTTTCCTCTTTATCTTTGTCGGAGGTTACGTTTGGCAAAGCGGACAAAAACCGAACAACGATCTTTCACCGAATCTATCGCTGAAACGATTGACAACCAACGGGCAGGTGACGGCGGCGGCGCTTTCGCCCGATGCCAATTTTTATGTTTATTCCGTCCAGCAGGAAGGAAAAACGAGTTTGTGGCTTGGTCAGATAACCGGCGGCGAACCGATCCAACTTCGTCCGCCCGCTACCGGAACACAATATCGAAGTCTGCGCGTTTCGGCGGACGGCGGCAGTTTTTACTATGTGCTCAATGATGAAAAAGATCCGCGCGGCGGGCTTTACAAAATGCCGCTGTTCGGCGGTGTTCCCGAGAAATTACGCGAAAATGTCAGACATATCACCTACTCGCCGGACGCTTCCCAAATTGCTTTTGTGCGAAACGATGAAAAGGCGGATAAATCATCGCTGATTATCTCCGGCATAAGTTCAACCGCTGAGCGCGAAATCGTCGTCCGCCCGTTTGCCCAAAGATTCGCGCCGGAGAGCACGGCTTGGTCGCCCGACGGTTTGGTAATTGCCGTCAGCGCATTCAGCAATGACGGCAATTACTTCGATGTTTATGCCGTCACGATTGCCGACTCCGGTCTCAAACAATTGACTAGTACGGCTTGGAATTCGATGCGCGCCGCAACCTGGCAAACCGACGGCAGTGCTTTATTAATGCAGGCAGACGAGCAATTTTCCGACACCCCAAACTGGCAAATTTATGAGGTTGCTTACCCGCAAGGTACGGTGCGGCGGCTGATCAACGACTTAAACTCCTACAATTCATCGCTGAGCTTATCCTCGGACGGCAAAAAGCTTTTGACGATTCAAGGTCAAACAATCGGCAATATTTGGATTGCGCCAGCCGATGATTTGAGCGCGGCAAAACAAATCACTTTCGGTTCGATTGGTGAATTGAACGGCTGGTGGGGCTTGGATTGGACACCCGACAGTAAAATTATTTACACCAGGTTTTTTGATAAAGTGCGAACGATTTGGAAAATGGATGCCAATGGCGGCAATCAGAAACAATTGATTCCGTCAGGCGGTGAAAATTTCTATCCGAGTGTTACTTCTGATGGACGATACGTGGTCTTTCAATCGACCCGAAGCGGTAAAAATGAGATTTGGCGGGCTACTTCCGAAGGCAGCGATCTGCGCCAATTGACCGCCGTCGGGGCTGCCGGACAACCCCGCGTTTCGCCCGACGGAAAATGGATTGTCTATAGGGCGGGAACGGCAAATTTAGGAAAGCTTTACCGGATTTCGATTGACGGCGGTGAACCCCTACAACTGACCGCAGCCAACGCAGGTTGGGCAAATATCTCGCCCGATAGTCAGT
The DNA here is from genome assembly GCA_902826505.1 of uncultured Acidobacteriota bacterium. Taxonomy (GTDB): domain Bacteria; phylum Acidobacteriota; class Blastocatellia; order Pyrinomonadales; family Pyrinomonadaceae; genus JAFDVJ01. The sequence goes on along the minus strand of CADEFG010000035.1, from coordinate 159 downwards.
TTGTCGCCTGTCAATATCCAACTGATAAAGGGAACAAACTCGCGATAATTTCGATTGACGGCGGCGAACCGCTCAAATTGTTTGATATTCCGCCAACCGCAAATTTCCGGCTCGGCGTGCATTGGTTTCCCGACGGAAAAGCCGTCAGCTACCGCGATT
>CADEFG010000034.1:12888-15977 GCA_902826505.1 uncultured Acidobacteriota bacterium | reverse complement strand
TTTGATTGTTCCTCCAAAACCCGGAGTCGTCCGGCTTCGGATAAAAGATTGACACCATTGACTTTTTCGACAACGAGCGCCGAATGAATCGTCGCCACCGCGCGGGCATTTCCGTGTCCGTTCGCCGCACCGATCTCGGCACGCCGCCAGGGAACGCTCGACGAAGTGACCGGACTCAGATTCGGGTTGTAGGCAATGCGGTCAAGCATCGGATTGCCGCTCCGCCCGACTTCGGGAATTGCCTGGACGAACGGCGCGACGCGATCATCGAATTCCGCGCCCGTCCCGATGTGATAATCCGCGCCGAGCGGCGTTGCGATTTCGTCAGCAAAAAATTGTCCGAGCGTTTTGCCCGTAATCCGTTGAATGACGCCGCTGACGAGATGACCTTGCGTCACGCCGTGATAACCGCTCGCCGTTCCCGGCTGCCACCACGGAGCTTGTTTTGCCAGCAGATCGCTTGATTTTTCCAAATCGTAAACGTCGTCCCACGTCACGTCTTCGGTCCATCCGGCAAGCCCCGAAGTATGTCCGAGCAGGTTTCTGACCGGAATGTTTTCCTTACCGTTTTGGGCAAATTCCGCCCAGTATTTCGCGACCGGCGCGTTCAAATCCAGTTCGCCGCGATCCGCCAGAACGAGTGCTGCCATTGCGGTCATCGTTTTTGTCGTCGAATGCGTGCAGATGATCGTGTCGCGTTCCCATTTGCGGGTGAACGTGCCGTCAAAATATCCGCCCCAGATGTCGACGACCGGTTCGCCTTCGATCAAGACCGCGACCGACGCACCGATGTCGTCGCCGCAATCCAGACTGTAGTTCAACATTTCGCTCACGCGTGCGAATTTTTCATCATATTTTCCTTTAATTTCCGCCATATAATTTCTCCTCTATTTTGTTTATCCGGGTGTTTCAATGACTTGCCGGATAAAAAAATCTAACCCCGTTAAACTTGCGCCGCGCATTTCAATGCGTTTCAAAACCGCCGCGCTTTCGCTGCTCAAAAACGAGATCGCCGTCAGATCGATTTCCATCTTTCGACCGTTTTGACGACGCAAATCTTCAAACACCTGCTCAACGATCTCGGCATCGGCGAGATGCAGTTTTCCTTCGACCCGCAAAATCGTCAGATCGTTCGTTTCGTTGTCAATTTTGGTAATCCGAATAGTCATCGCTTTCGCCGCTTCCGATAATCGCAAGGACGATGCCAAAGTCTCAAGACTTTGTTTTGCTTAGCTAATTATTGAAATAGTTAGAGAATTTGAGTTAGGAAGATTCGCGGGCAAAGTTTAAAAACTAAGTTTGGTCACCAAATATGGTTAGTAAAAACCAAATTTGGTTAGTTGCGTTTTATTTCAAACCGAGCTTTTTCATGCGGTGTCTGAGCGTTGAAACGGGCAGACCGAGAATATTTGCCGCGCCGTCCGCGCCGGCAATTTTTCCGCCGGTGCGTTTCAACGTTTCGGCGATATGCGCTTTTTCGACCGTCTCGAGCGAAGAATGCGTATATGAATTGTCAGTGGTTTGAGATTGAAAGTTTCGATTCAGTTCGGAAAGCGGAAGCTGAAGCGCGTTGCCGCGCGTCAGGATGACGGCGCGTTCGATAAAATTTTCGAGCTCGCGGACATTGCCCGGAAAATCGTATTCACATAGCGCGTCGATCGATTCGCGCGAAATGCTTTCAATTCGTTTGTTCATCCGCAAGCTGTGTTTTTTTGTAAAATAACCCGCGAGCAGCGGAATATCTTCGCGCCGTTCGCGAAGCGGCGGAATCGTGATCGGGAAAACATTGAGGCGATAATAAAGATCGCGGCGGAACGTTTTTTCCGCGACCATTTCCGGCAGATTGCAATTTGTCGCGGCAACCAGACGGACGTTTGTTTTGATCGTTCGCGAGCTCCCCAATCGTTCAAATTCGTTTTCCTGCAAAACTCTTAAAAGTTTCGGCTGCAGCTCGAGCGGAATATCGCCGATCTCGTCCAAGAGAAGCGTGCCTTGATGCGCGAGTTCAAAGCGTCCGATGCGCTGGCTGACAGCGCCGGTAAACGCGCCTTTTTCGTGCCCGAAAAGCTCGGATTCGAGCAGTCCGGTCGGAATCGCCGAGCAATTGAGTTTGACCATCGTCCGTTCACGGCGGCGGCTTAAATTATGGATCGCCCGCGAAAAAAGTTCTTTTCCCGTGCCGGTTTCGCCGTAGAGCAAAACGCACGAATCGGTCGGCGCAACCGTTTCGATCTGCCGCAAAACATTTTTCAAAGCCGCGCTTTTGCCGACGATCTCCGCGAAATTATATTCGCTCTGGATTTCTTCTTCGAGATAAAGTTTTTCGCTCGCCAGTTGATTTCTAAGCCGTCCGATCTCGTTAAATTGAACGGCGGTTTCGATCGCGCCGGCGATTTGATTGGCGATCAGCTGAATTGTTTCGCCGTCCTCGCGGGTCATCGAATTTTCGTAATCGTTGGCGATCGCCAATACGCCGATCGTTTGATTTCTCGAAATCAGCGGCACGCAGCAAAACGACCTGACGCCCGCGTGATAGGCGAGCCGCATATGCGGCGAGGGAAATTCCGCAAAATCCACTTTGCCGCGCAAAACGATCTGGCGCGTCCGATACGCCAAACCGTCGGGCGTTTCTTCGATCGGCAGGACGAGCGCGCCTTCCAAAAAATTCGGCGGCGGGTTTTCGAGCGCCATAATTCGTAAATTATTCGCTTCCGCATCAAAAAGCGCGACACCGGCAAACGTGTGCGGGACGTGTTGCCGCAAAATCGCCGAAGCCGTCTTCAAAACCTCGCCGAGATCCAAAACGGCGGAAAGTGCGTTGCTCGCGTTGAGCAGCATTTCAAACCGCGCACTTTGATGTTTCGATTTTTGGTAACTGAGCGCATTTTCAACCGCAATCGCAATTTGCGCGCTTATTTGCTCGATCAATTCCACATTTTCTTCTTTAAAATTATTTTCTTTGAAACTTATCAAAGTTAAAACGCCCACAACCGATCCGCGCGAAACGAGCGGAACGCTGCAGCCTGATTGAATGCTTTTGGTATAAGGCAACTTTAACATCAGCGTCGAAGGAAAACGCTCAAGGTCGG
>CADEFG010000034.1:9895-12715 GCA_902826505.1 uncultured Acidobacteriota bacterium | reverse complement strand
CCCTTAATTGTTTTGCGTCTTTATCGTAGATAAACAAAACGGCAAAATCGTGGTCAACAACTTCGTGCAGACAGGATGAAACTGTTTCCAACAAAGCGGACAAATCAAGATTCGAAACGATCGCATTATTGATCTCAAGCAATAGTTTCGCCCGCTCGTCGATTGAAGACGACGGTGGTGGTGACAATTCGGAGATTTTCTGGTCTGTTTTGCCCGTTTTCCCGACTCCGTTGTTTTTTTGCCTATCATAATACAAAAGAAATGAAATCAAGAAAAGCTCTGTATGCTAAAGTTGAATTCGGTTTCTAAAATACTATCGGTTAAACCGCCGAAAAGCGTGTCGGGCAAAGATATAAAATGACGAAAACTTTGGGTTGGATAATCGCGCTAACCGCCATCGCCGCGCCCGGATTACATCTCTTGTCGGATGTTCTGGAATGGACCGGCGGCGGTTTTTCCCGCATCCAGCTGCTCATCAACTATGCCGGATTTCTCCCGGTGCCTTTTCTGATGATCGGACTTTATGCCGCCCAGCGCCCGAAAATTGGCTTGCTCAATCTGGCAGGCGCGATTATTTATGGAATCGCCTTTATCTATTTTGCGCACACGACGCTTCTCGCGCTTGAAGAATCGTTTCTCGATTATGAATTGCTCTGGAATCGGCTGGGTGCGGTCTATACGTTTCAGGGCGGGTTGATGGTCGGCGGCGGGCTGCTCTTCGGTTTTACTTCGCTCAAAGCCGGACTTTTATGGCGCAAAGGCGTGAGTCTTTTTATTGCCGGTCTGCTGCTGAATTTATTACTCACTTTTCTGCCGTTGCCCGATATAGTGCAAACGATCGGCAGCACGCTGCGAAACTGCGGGCTGATCGGAATCGGCTTCGGATTGATCCGAAAACTCCGCGCTGACGATCAATCTCCGCCGGACGATGCGGCGATCACCGCCCCGCAATAGCGTATTTCGCAATTTAAAGGATTTCTCAAAAAGGTTGTAAACGCCAACTTGAATTATTTAACCGGCGGTTCGGAATAAGCCGTCGATGACGGCAACCTATTTATAGCTCCGCAAGTTATGGGAATAGTTATGAGCATCATTTCAAGCGGTTGCGACATCCGTTTGATGCCGCCATTATCAATGGCTTTGTCAAAATTCCGACGATTTTCTCGACGATTGAAATCTAAAAAAATACGGCTCTTCATATCTGGAAGAACCGTATTTTGCCCGCCTTGACCTTCCGTTTGCGTGTTTGAAATTATTTACCGACCGTTTCGATAATCGCCTGCGCGGCTTGTTCGACCGTCGGCGAAATGATGTCTTCGCCCGCCGATTTGGCTTTCGCTTTGAATTGTCTGGTCAAAACGAGGCTCGCGCCGTTCTGCAGTTTGATGTCGAGCGTCAATTCGTCTTTCGGTTTGACGTTCGAGGTCGCGGCAACGATCGATTGCGTCGCGACTTGTCCGGCGACATTGCCGACCGTGCTGCCGGTTTGTCCGATGCCGGTTTGCCCGATCGCCATCCCGAGCGCTTTGCCGAAACCGAAACCGCCGCCGCCTTTTTTGTGCGAAACGGTCGCATAGAGTACAAAGTCGCATTCTTTTTCTTTGGCTTCGGCATCGATTGCCGGTTGCAGTTTGGCTTCGAGCGCGACGATTTCGACCTTCGTGCCTTTCAGATATTGCGGGAAAGTGTTTTGAATCGCCCCGGCGAGTTCCGCCGCGTTGACGCCTTCGCCGACCGCGCCGGTTTTCACGCTCGCGAGACCGATCCGAACCATTCCGGCTTTTTTCGGGGCGAGCGCGGCGGAAGAATTATTTTCGCTTTTTTGCGAATTGTTCATCACGGCGACGGTCGAACCCAAACCCGTATTGCTGACGGAAGAATTCTGACTCGTCGAACTGTCAGAACTCGTCGAAGTTGAGCTCGTCGAAGACATCGAGGAATACATGGCTTGCGTGTCTTTGACTTCGCGCCAGTCTTTCGGAATCTCGAATAACGCCTGATCGAGCGTCGCGTTCGCAAATTCGAGCACTTCGTTGGTCATCGTAAAGGTTTCCTTGCCGTTTTCGTCAAACATCGTCATTTTTTCGAGCACCGGATAACCGCGTTTCGCCGTCCCGATCTGTTTGAGATCGTATTTATCCTGACAGCCGCCCGAATATGAATTTCTGCCGTAACCGCCGCGCACTGCGTAATCGCAGTCGAGCGCGAAAGCCGCGTCGATATACCAGCCGTCGGTGACCATTTTGTTCTTTTTCATCGGCGTGCAGGCATCCGCCGAAGCTTCGGTTTCGGTCGTGATGATCAAATGACGCGCCGCGTAGCCAAACATTTTTTTGGTTTCGCCGGTGTCTTTGGTCGTGATCGTCGTCGTAATGACGCCGCCTTTTTTAACTTCCGTTTTGGTATTGCCCGAAACGGTCGTCGTCGTCGGAGTCGTCGTATCCTGTTCCCACGAATTGATGATGTAAACCTGCGTTTGCGGATTTAATTGAACGCCGCGCCTCAGATCGCACTGCGTCAGCGTGACCATTTGATTTCCGCCGATATTCTGCTCGGTGCGTGAACGTTTGCCTTTGATGTAAGTCGTGTTTTCGGTTGACTGTCCGCTCATCGTCTGACGGCTTTTGACCTTGACGTCAGCAAAAGCGTTGATCGATAAGATTGCGGTGAAACTCAAAAATAAAATATAACGAACTGAATTTTTCATAATTGCTCCTTTTTTTACGGCTAGGGGGTTTGCCTGTCCGACATTTAACGCGCAAACTTTTTGGAAAAAGTATCATCTTGTCAGAAACGCCTGCGGGAGCACGTCGTTTAATC
>CADEFG010000034.1:2392-9885 GCA_902826505.1 uncultured Acidobacteriota bacterium | reverse complement strand
AACTTGATGCGAGAATCAAAGGGTTAAACTTTAACCATCCGCTACCGCAGACGGTTCTGACTTGATTTCAATTGCAGAAAAAGCCTTATTTTCATATACTTTAATTACTAATTTAGACGTTCAAAAAAATTATAAACAGTGCCGACAGCCCCTAATAATGTGACGCAATTGCTCGTCGAACTGACGGACGGCAAAACAGAGGTTTTGGAATTGCTTTTGCCCGTTGTTTACAAGGAATTGCGGAATTTAGCGAATAATTATCTGCGCCGCGAACGCGCCGACCATACTTTACAGCCGACCGCGCTTGTCCACGAGGCATATCTCAAGCTCGTTGACCAAAAAAATGTGCAATGGCAAAACCGCGCCCATTTTTTCGGCGTCGCGGCAAATATTATGCGGCGTATTCTGGTTGACCACGCCCGCAAACATAAAGCCGACAAACGCGGCGGCGAATTTTCCAAAGAACAGCTCGAAGAAGCCTTGATCGTCGTTTCGGACGAAAAATCCTTTGAACTGCTGGCGCTCGACGAGGCGCTCGAAAATCTGGCAAAGGTCGATCCGCAAAAATCGCGGATCGTCGAGCTTCGTTATTTCGGCGGTTTGAGCGTCGAAGAAACGGCGGAAGTGATGGGCATCAGCGAGATCACGGTCAAACGCCACTGGAAAATGGCAAAAGCGTGGCTTTACGGACAAATCTCAAGAAACTGAAGTGATTTTGGATTTTGGATTTTGGATTTGCATTCGCGGTTATAAACGCTCGCTTTATTCAAAAGTTTTTGAAAATTGACTATTTCAAATAAAACCGAATTAGTCGTAAACAAAGCCAATCCAAAATCCAAAATCCAAAATAAAAATGAGCCCCGAACGATGGCAAAAAATTGAAGATGTTTTTCAAGCGGTCGTTGACCTCGCGCCCGAAGAACGCCTTGCGTATCTCAACGAAAATCACGCGGACGATACCGAATTGATCGCTGAGATCCAAAGGCTGATCTCCGATTATGAAGATGCCGGAGATTTTATCGAATCGCCGGTTTGGACGGACAGTTTTATGCTCGGCGCGACCGTCCGCGAGGAAATCAACGACGCGATCGATGAAGAAATTCGCAAAGATAACGGTTCGATGATCGGCAAACGGCTCGGCGTTTACCGTTTGACGAAAGAACTCGGGCGCGGCGGCATGGGCGCGGTCTACTTGGCGGAACGCGCCGACGGTGAATTTCGCCAGCGCGTCGCCTTAAAAGTCATCAAACGCGGGATGGACACGGATTTTATCATCCGCCGTTTTCGCAACGAACGGCAAATCCTCGCCTCCCTGAATCACCCGAACATCGCGCGGCTCCTCGACGGCGGCACAACCCAGGACGGTTTGCCTTTTTTTGTGATGGAATATATCGAAGGCAATCCGGTCTATAAATATTCCGACTCGCAAAAACTCAGTATTTCCGAACGCTTGCATCTTTTTCGGCGGATTTGCGCGGCGGTCGACCACGCGCACCGCAATCAGATCATTCACCGCGACATTAAACCGTCGAATATTATGATCACGGCGAACGGCACGCCGAAACTGCTTGATTTCGGAATCGCAAAGATCCTCGACCCCGAACTTGCCGCCGATTCGATCGACCCGACCGCGACGGCGATGCGGATGATGACGCCCGAATACGCGAGTCCCGAACAGGTGCGCGGCGAAGCCGTCACGAGGGCGAGCGATATTTATTCATTGGGCGTTCTGCTTTACGAGCTTCTGACCGGACATCGCCCGTATCGTTTGAAAAACCGCGCGCTGCACGAGATCGCCCGCGTGATCTGCGAAGAGGAACCCGAAAATTTGGGCGCGAGCCTGACGCGCGAAGACAATATCGTGCCGACCAACGGCAGCGACGAGCGGGCGACGCTTGAATTCATTTTTGAAAACCGCAACGCCGACCGCGAATCTTTGCGCCGCGAGCTTTCGGGCGATCTGGAAAAGATCGTTCGCAAAGCCTTGCGCAAAGAACCGGTTGAGCGTTATCAATCGGCACTCGATTTTGCCGACGATCTTTTGCGTTTTCTCGAAAACCGTCCGGTCCTTGCCGAAACTTTTTTAACAATCGAGCCGAAAGCGGAAAGAATTTTGCCGAAAGCGAATCCGAACGAAATTTCGGTTGCCGTTTTGCCTTTAAAATTGTTCGGCGCGAACTTGCGCGAAGATACGGGCGACGAATATCTCTGCATCGGTCTGGCGGACGCGCTGATCACGCGGCTTTCCAACGTCCGGCGGTTTGTCGTGCGACCGACGAGCAGCGTTCTGCAATACGGAAATTCCGAAACCGAACCGATGACGGCGGGCGTAGAACTCGGCGTCAATTTTGTCGTTGACGGAAATATCCGGCGCGTCGGGACACGGCTCCGCGTGACGATCCAGCTTCTCAATATCAGCGAAGGCGCGGCGCGCTGGGCGGAAAAATTCGACGAGGAATTTACCGACGTTTTAAGTTTGGAAGATTCGATCTCGGAAAAAGTTGCCGAAGCCCTGATGCCGCAGCTGACCGGCGAAGAACGCAGCAAACTGAAAAAACGCGGCACGAACAGCGCCGAAGCCTTTGAACATTATCTGCGCGGACGCCATCACTGGAACAATTTCACCGAGGACGGTTTTGCCAAAGCGATCGTTGCCTATCATCAGGCGATCGCCTTTGACCCGAATTACGCGCTCGCTTACGCCGGAATCGCCGATTATTACAATTGGCTCGGCGTTTACGGCGTGCTGCCGTCAAAGGAATGTTTTCTGTCGGCAACCGAAAACGCGCGCCAAGCGATCGAACTCGACGCCGAGCTCGGCGAAGCCTACGCCTCGCTCGGCTTTGCCCGGCACGGCGGAAATTTTGAATGGGAAGAAAGTGAGCGAAACTTTCAAACGGCGCTGCGTTTAAGCCCGAACAGTGCCGAAACGCACGTTTGGTATTCGATCAAACTGACGACCGAAGGACGTTTCGGCGAAGGCATCATCCACGCCGAGCGAGCACTCGAACTCGACCCGCAAACGCCTTTTAACCAGCATAATCTCGGCTGGGTGTTGTATTATGCGAGACAGTTTGATAAATGCCTTGCGCAATACAAAAAAACCGCCGAGATGTTTCCGTTTTATCCGCTCGCGCATTACGGGCTGGCGTGGGTTTTGCGCTATCTCGGACGCTTTGACGAAGCGGTCAGCGCCGCCAACCGGGCACTCGAATTAATGAGCGAAAGCGTTTTTTCGCTGCACGTGCAGGGACAAACCTTTGCCGCCGCCGGAATGCGCGAACAAGCCGAAATTATCCTCGAAAAACTCGAAGAGCTTGCCGCCAAACAATATGTTTCGCCCTATCACACGGCGATGATCTACGCTTTTCTCGATGAACCTGAAAAAGCGCTCGAACTTTTGGAAAGTTGTCTGCAAACCTCGGAAGCGTGGCTTGTCTGGCTCGGCGTCGAACCGGCGTTCGACAGTTTGCGCTCCGAACCGCGTTTCAAAGCCGTGATGGATCAGACAAAAAATCCGATCCTTCAGCGCAGTCTTGAAACAAAACGCGAAAAACCGAATCCGACGCTCGCCGTGCTGCCTTTTAAAGTGATCAATACGACGAGCGGGCAAAGCACGGACGACAAGTTTTTGGGCGTCGGTCTGGCGGACTCGCTGATCACGCGGCTTTCGAATATCCGCCGTTTGACGGTGCGCCCGACGAGCAGTGTTTTGCAGTTCGATACGCAGAGCGAGCCGTTCGGCGCCGGACGCGAGCTCGACGTTGATTTTTTGATCGACGGCAGTATCCGGCGTGCCGGCGAAACGCTTCGCGTGACGGTTCAGCTGCTTTCGATCGAAGACAACGCAACGCGTTGGGCGCGCAGGTTTGACGAGCAGATCACCGATTTTCTGACGCTCGAAGACTTGATCTCCGAACAGATCGTCAGCGAAATTCTGCCGCAACTGACGGGCGAAGAAGAAAAACAACTCAAAAAACGCGGCACGGATAATCCAAAGGCGCACGAAGCCTATTTGCGCGGACGCTATTTCTGGAACAAATTCACCGGCGAAACTTTGCCGAAGGCGTTTGAATCGTTCAACGAAGCGATCGCGCTCGACCCGCATTACGCGCTTGCCTACGTCGGGCTTGCCGATTATTACATCTGGCTTTGCATTTTCGGTTTTATTCCGTCGCCGGTTGCTTTTCCGAAAGCCAAAGAAGCCGCGCAAAAAGCGCTCGAAATTGATGACAACCTGGGCGAAGCCTATTCGTCGCTCGGTTTTGCAACGCTTCTTTACGATTGGGATTGGACGCGCGCCGAAACTCTTTTCAAACGCGCCATCGAACTGAGCCCGAATTATCCGTTCGCGCACGAATGGTATTCAAACCTGCTGACGGGCACCGGGCGTTTCGAAGAAGGACTCAGAGAGATCCGCCGCGCCGAGGAACTGAATCCGCTCTCGGCGCGCAGCCTTTTGATGACAAGCTGGACGCTTTATCAAATGCGCCGTTACGAAGAAGCGATCGAAAAGGCGGAAAAAGCGCTCGAGCTCGACAAAGACCTTCCGCAAGGCTTGCTTCATCTCGGCAACGCGCTCGAAAGAAGCGGTCGCGCCGCAGAATCCGTCGAAGTCTTGAAAAAAAGCTGTGCGCTCTGGGAAGGCGCGTTGATGCCGAAATATATGCTTTGTTACGCGCTCGCCGCCGCCAACCGGATTGATGAAGCAAAGATCATCGTCGATGAAATAAAATTCGCGCCGCAGCACATCAAACCTTATTTTTTGGCGATGGCTTATAATGCGGTCGGCGAAACGGATGCGGCTTTTGAATGGCTCGAAAAAGCCTTTGACGAACCGAGCGAATGGCTGATCTGGTTTGCGACCGAACCGAAACTCGATTCGCTGCGCGGCGACCGGCGCTACGAAAAATTGTTCCGGCGGCTGAAAAATCCGATCGCCGGAAAACAAAATTCTTTCGCCGAAGCAAAACTCGCCAGAGGCGAAAAAACGATCGCCGTCCTGCCGCTCAATTTTATCGGCGAACCCGATACCGACGCCGCGTACCTAACGGTCGGTTTGGCGGACGCGATGATCACGCGGCTGTCGAAAGTAAATCGGCTGATCGTGCGCCCGACCACTTCGGTTTTGCAGTACGGCAAGGGCGAAGATTCTTTTGAAGCGGGGCGCGAACTGAAAGCGGATTTCGTGCTTTGCGGGACGATCCGCCGCGCCGGCGAACGTCTTCGCATCTCCGCGCAATTGCTCGATGTCGCGGCAAATTCGACGCGCTGGGCGGAAAGATTCGACGAAAAATTCGATGATTTTCTCGACCTCGAAGATCTAGTCGCGGAAAAAGTTGCGAATCTTGTCATTCCGCGTTTGACGGGCGGCGAACGGCAAAAACTCGCACGACGCGGAACCGATAATCCGCAGGCTTTCGAGGCTTATTTGCGCGGGCGCTATCATCTCAATTTATTCACGCCCGAACATTTTGCCAAAGCCAAAGATTATTTTGAACGGGCGATCGCGCTCGATCAAAACTACGCGCTCGCCTTTGTCGGAATGGCTGATTATTATTTCGCGCTCGGAACTTTCGGCACCGCGCCGCCGCTTGAATGTCATAAAAAATCGTATGAAATGGCGCGGCGCGCGCTCGAAATCGACGACGCGCTCGGCGAAGCCTACACTTTTCTCGGTTTTTGGCATTTTGCCGATCTCGATTACGAAGCGGTCGAAAAATATCTGCGGCGCGCGATCGAACTGAGCCCGAATTATTCGCTTTCCTACATCTGGCTTTCGTGCCTGATGACGATGCTCGGCAGATACGACGAAGCGCTCGCGCTCTCGAAACAAGCCGCCGAGCTTAATCCGCTTTCACCATTCGATAAAAATCATCACGCCTGGATACTTTACCACGCCCGCCGCACTGACGAAGCGCTCGCTTACTGGCGCGAAGTTTTTCAGACGGCGCCGGATTTTGCGCACGGGCTGGCAAGCTTTAGCTGGGCGCTGCGCGCCGCCGGACGTATTGACGAATCGCTCGAAACCGCGCTGCGCGCCGCCCGTTTGAGCGACGAAAGCACCTGGATCAAAAGCAATCTGGCGGCTTCGTACGCCGCCGCCGGGCAAGCGGAAAAAGCGCGCGAAATTTTGCGAGGATTGATCACCGATTCTTCGGTAAATTATGCTTCCGGCTTTTGTATGGCGATCGCTTACGCCAATCTCGGCGATAAGGAACGCGCCTTTGACTTTTTGAAAAAATCCATCGAGCAGCGCGACATCTGGCATCTTTGGACGGCTTCCGAACCGCAGCTTGATTTTCTGCGTTCCGACGCGCGTTTTCAAAAACTGCTGCGGATGGCGAAAAATCCGCAAGCCGCGCAAGATGAAAACGCGATTGATGAACCGCCGGCGCTCAGCGAAAAAACGATCGCCGTTCTGCCGTTCAAGAGTTTGCAGACCGGCACCGGAAATCTGAACGAAGGCGAATTCCTGAGAATCGGTTTAGCCGACGCGCTGATCACGCGTTTGAGCAGTGTCAAACGCCTAACGGTGCGTCCGACAAGCTCGATCGCGCGGTTCAGCCGGACGATGACCGACCCGTTTGTCGCCGCCGGTGAAATCGACGTTCAATTCGTCGTTGACGGTCACATCAAACTGGTCGGCAACCGGATCCGCGTTTCGGTGCAGCTTTTGAACGTCGCGGAAAAAACCTCCGTTTGGGCGCGCAGTTTCGACGAAAAGTTTACCGATGTGCTAACGCTCGAAGATTCGATCTCCGAGCAGGTCGCGGGCGCGCTTTTGCCGCAGCTCAGCGAGGACGAAAAACAAAAACTGCACAAACGTCCGACCGATAATGTCGAGGCGTTCGAAGCCTATTTGCGCGGTCGTTATCATTGGAGCTCGCTGACCAAAGACGGTTTGCAAAAAGCGTTCGAATGTTACGGGCAGGCGATCGCCTTTGACCCGCACTACGCGCTCGCCTATGCCGGAATCGCCGATTATTATAATTGGCTCTCGGTTTACGCACTGATGCCGTCTGCCCAGGCTTCCGCGAAAGCCAAAGAATTCGCGACCAGAGCGATCGAATTTGACGATAAATTAGCCGACGGCTTCGCCGCGCTCGGCTTTGCGACGCTGATCGGCAGTTTGGATTGGCTGGGGGCAGAAAAATATTTATCGAAAGCAGTCGAACTCAATCCGAATTATGTGGTCGGCAGAATCTGGTACAGCTATTTTCTCGGGATGCAAAAACGCTTTGACGAAGCGTTCGCGCAGATTGAAAAAGCCTTAAAACTCGACCCGCTCGCGCCGCTCGTTGCGCAAACCTTTAACTGGATGCTTTATTATGCGGGACGCGACGAAGAAGCCGTCCACGCGTCGTATCGCCTGATCGAACGGGAACCGAATTACGGGTTATCGTTTCTCTTTTTCGGTTCGCTGCTCTCGCACGTCGGCGAATTTGAAGAAGCAAAGCGCATCGGCAAACGGTCGGTCGAGCTTTTGGGCA
>CADEFG010000034.1:0-2382 GCA_902826505.1 uncultured Acidobacteriota bacterium | reverse complement strand
TATGCGGGGGCGGGAGATCGCGCGAAAACCGACGAGCTTTTGGCGGAGATCGAAGAGCGCTCGAAAACGCATTACGCTTCGCCATATCTGCTGGCGATGGTTTATGCCAATCTCGGCGAAACCGACAAAGCCTTCGAGCTTCTGGAAAAAGCCTTCGAAACATCGGACGCGCGGATCGCGTGGCTTTATGTTGACCCGCGTTTTGCGCCGCTCCACAATGATCCGCGTTTTAAGAAATTGCTCAGGAAAACCCAAAATCCGGCGGCACAAATTTAATTTCCTTCGGTTCGCTGCTTCCAGCTTTGTGGATGGCTTCCGTCGTCAAGGCGAACCATCGAGATCGCGCCCGGACTCGGGCAAACCAGCGCGCACAAATTACAGCCGACGCATTCCGGTTCGTCAACGACCGGAAATTTATTTTCGTCAAAATCAAAACATTGATGCGCGCCGTCTTCGCAGGCAACGTAGCAGAGATTGCATTTAATACAATGCTCGTTATTAACTCTGGCGACGACCTTGTAATTGAGATCGAGATTTCCCCAATCCGTCACGCGACCAACGGATTTACCGACGATTTCCGTGACGGACGCAAAACCTTTTTCGTCCAGGTAATTGTTCAAACCGTCGATCATATCCTCGACGATCCGGTAGCCGTAATGCATGACGGCGGTGCAAACCTGGACATTTCCCGCGCCTAAAAGCAGAAACTCGACCGCATCGCGCCACGTGTTGATGCCGCCGATTCCCGAAATCGGAATATTGAATTCCGCATCGCGCGCGAGTTCGGAAACCATATTCAAAGCGATCGGTTTAACCGCCGTGCCGCAATAACCGCCGTGCGCCGCCATTCCATTAACGTTCGGATAAGGGATCATCGAATCAATATCGACGCCCATCACGGAATTGATCGTATTGATCAACGAAACCGCGTCCGCGCCGCCTTTCTGCGCCGCTCTTCCGGGCGGAACGATGTGCGTGACATTTGGCGTCAGTTTGACGATGACGGGCAGATTTGAAACTTCTTTGACCCATTCCGTGACCATGCAGGTATATTCGGGAACCTGTCCCATCGCCGCGCCCATGCCGCGTTCCGACATGCCGTGCGGGCAGCCGAAATTGAGTTCAAATCCGTCGCAGCCCGTGTCCTGCGTGCGTTTGACGATCTCGTGCCACGCTTCACGTTTTGATTCGACCATCAACGACGCGATCACCGCGTGACCCGGATATTTCTTTTTGCACTCCGCCATTTCCTTGAGATTTATTTCCAAAGAACGATCCGTAATCAGCTCGATATTATTGAGTCCGATCATCCGAAGCGCGCCGTTATCGAGTGATGCAAGTCTCGACGAAACATTGACGATCGGCTCGCCCAAAGTCTTCCAAACCGCGCCGCCCCAACCCGCGTCAAACGCCCGTTCGATCATCGAACCCATATTCGTCGGCGGTGCCGAGGCGAGCCAAAACGGATTCGGCGATTTGATCCCTGCGAAATTTACACTTAAATCTGCCATAAAATTATCTTCCTACAAAATAAAGCAAGCTCGTCCGTTTAGAGGCGGTCTTTGACCGCCGTTCGTAAATATAATGGCGGTCAAAGACCGCCTCTAAACGAAGCCATTATTTTTTATTTGATGCCCGCAAAATTTACACTTATAATCTGCCATAGTTTTTTACCTGATCTTGAACCTGCTTCGATACAACAAATAATAAAGCGAGATTGAACCTAAAATGACAAGCAATACCAAAATCGGTTGATAATTTGGTTTTCGTTCTATAGAATATATACCAAAACTTATTTTCGAATCATTTCCGGTCGGTATTTCAGCTGAAGAATTTTGCCGTGAGTCATCCGAAATTCTTATTGTTTTTACTGTTTCGTTTGAACGCTTTTGTTTTTTTATATGCTCTTTAACTTCCGGCAATTCATCCAATGTAGCGGTTGTGCTTGGTGACAAAGATTCAATATTCCCTTCATTATCAACCTTCAGAAACCAAATTTCTTCCGTGTTTTCAGCAAAACCAAACTGACACGCAATCATTTTTGAATTTTGCCATTCAACTTTGATTTCATCTCCCGATTTTAGCTTTTGTCCGTTTGAAAAAATAAAATTTCCGTATATCGTTTTATCTATCAAAAGTATGCCTTTTGAAACTTTGGAATTTTCCGTCTCTTTTTTTGAAACATCTACTAATTTTCCAACGACAATCAAATTGCTGTTTTTCACACGTCCTTCAATTTTCAAAATCGCAAATTCCGCATAGCCGAAAGTTGATAACATCAAAACGACAAAACAAGCTACAGTTAACTTCTTCATAATTTCACCTCTAAACCGTTTCAAGTTTTGCCCTCAAAGCCCGCAGAAATTCTTCGTTGTTCAAAAT
>CADEFG010000033.1 GCA_902826505.1 uncultured Acidobacteriota bacterium | reverse complement strand
GACTCGCGACCGCTCGCTCTACCGATTACTTTTCAAACAATTTCGAGCGCCGTCACTTCTAATTCTCTGCCTTGCAAAATCTCAGCGGCGGGCGCGTGGCAAACCGGACAGAAAAAATTATTGATCGCGCTCAAAGTTTTGTTCTCGCGGCAATTCGCGCAGAAAACGACGACCGGAATTTCTTCGATCTCAAGGCGCGAACCCGCGAGCGGCGTTCCCTGACAGGCGATTTCCCACGAAAAGAGCAGCGCATCTTTGACGACGCCCGAAAGACCGCCGAGTTTCAGATAAAGTGCTTCGACGCGTGTGCCGCCGTTCTTTTCGAGCTCGCCGGTCGCCATTTCAATCATACTCATCGCGATCGAAAGTTCGTGCATATTTGTCGGTAGTCAGTCGTCAGTCGTCAGCGAAGAATTATTGCTGACTGCTGACTGCTATTCCTTTCGTCCGAGCAGTTCAAACTCGAATTTCAGTTCGTCTTTGAGCTTGAGCGCGCCTGCCGCGACCGATACGAGTTTAATGCCGTATTCCGTCTGGCGCAACGTAAAATCGCCTTTTGTCCGAAGCTCGTCGCCGTCTAAGGTCAATTGCGACATGATCCACAGACTTCGCGTTTCGCCGTGCAGCGTCAGATCGCCGATGATCTTTGCCTTCCAGCGACCGGGAATGATGCGCGTTACGGTAACGCTGGTGCTTTGAAACGTAATTTCGGGGAAGCGCGACGTTTCGAGCACTTTATCGTGCATGGTCTGTTCGATTTCTGCCTTATCTTTTGGCTTTATATCGTCAAGCACCGCGAGCGATTGAGCCTTGACCGTAAAATGCAAAGACGCATCCGCAAAAGATTCCGGCGAAAACCTGACTTCGCCCGTAAAATCGCGAATGCCGATGATTGGATTATGTCCGAAACCCGCAAGAAATCCGGCGGCAAAGGCTTGGACGGTAAATTTACTGTGCGCCGAATCAAGCTGATACCTGACTACCGAAGTTGAAATGTCGTTCATTTTTTACATTGACCTGAGCTTCATATAACGCTGAATATCCGTGCCGACTTCGGAAAAATCAACACCGAGTTTTCCTTGCAGTTGCGGCAAAACAGCCGATAAACCGGCAGTCACGGTTTTGCGGACGGTCGGGTTGGTCATCACCAAACCCGCGCCGAGAACCATCAAAGCCACTCCGCCCATCAGATACAATGTATCTTTATTGTCCGAAGAACCATTCGTTTTTTCGAGTTCCATATTTGTCTCCTTTGCTATTAATAATCAAAACTTTAACTCGCGAGAAGCCGATTCGGAGCGCGAAAAAATCAATCGCCTTCGCCAAACCGGACTTCTTACAAAACACTTCGCACGGCGCGGCGCGTCATTTCATTCGCCAAACCGTAAACCAGATGCGACGTAAACGCATAAGCGTGCGTCGAGAGCGGATATTCCGCCGGACTTTTGGAAAGCCCGAGAAGCGGCACGACGCCTTCGTCCGCCGCGACCCAGATCAACGCGCCGTAGGGCAAACCGGCGCCGCTCGTCACGGCGGGCAAAAATTCCGCCGCCGCGCCGTAAACCGCGCCCGATGTCATCCCGAACGCGTAATGAAAAGCCGTCCCCGCCGCGTCTTTTTCGCTTTTTGTCAACCGGTGGTCAAAAACCTCTTCCGAAACATATTCCGACAAACGCTGTGCCGAATCGTCGTTCGGATCATCGGTTCCGCGTTCTTCCAAAATCTTCCCGATGCCGCGCTCGGGCGATCCCTGCTGCATCGATTGCGCGCCGTGTCCGCGTTCCTCGCCTTCGGCGATTTTTTGCCAGGTCGCCTGAAATTGATTCATCACCCACGACGCGACCAGTCCGCTGACAATTCCCGTGACCAAACCCTTCAGCAAATCACCGTTTGCCTCTTCGGGTTGCTTGAAATTCATAACCTGCCCCTTGTTCCTTAAATTTTTGTCTGCCCGAAATTACATCGTCGTGATTTTTATATATCGCTTGATGTCCGGCAAACTGACGATGACCATCGCCGCGCCGAAAACAAATGCCGCGCCGCCGAGAATTTTTAATAAATTATGACTGCCGTTTGTCGGACTTTCTGTTTTTTTTACCACTGATTTTTGCTCTTTCATAACCCTTACTCCTTGTTTTTTTTTACTTACAAAAGCTATTTTCCCTAAACCGCCGACTGAAAATATTTTTCTTCTAAAATTTTGTCAACCAGCGATTCGATCAATTTAACCGCTTCGGGCACCGCCGCTTGCACCGAATCGCTCAAGCCCATTTTGCCTTCTTCGCCGCCGAGCGTTTCCGGCTCGCAGCCGACGACCAGCAGCCGTTTAAAGTCAGCGCCCATCGAATGCGCCATACTCAAAACGCGCATCGGGTTCATTCCGTGCGAATCGATGACCGCGCTCTGCGGCGTCTGATTTTCAAATTCCTTCAAATCCGGTTCGATCACGTAAAGCGTTCCCGGTTTTTCGCCGCGCTGCGTCGCGTCAACAAAGATCGTCACTTCATAACCGTCCATCAACGCAAAAGCCAGATCAAAACCGCGAATTCCGTAATCAACCGCTACCGCTTCGTCAGGCAATTTGCGTTCCGCCAAGCCCCGGGCGACTTCGACGCCGAATGCGTCGTCACCGTGAAAAATATTGCCGATACAGGCGATCAGAATGCGCGGTTTAGTCATCGGTTTCTTCAAATTCGCCCGGCAGGAACGGTTCGACTTCTTCGGGCGTAAAAAAGAAACGATGCCCGGGCTGGCGCAAATAACCCATATCTTTGCCCGGATCGTCGTCAACAACGACCGCGAGATGTACATTGTTTTCGTAATCCTGCTCGATCGCTTCGATCGCCGCCGTTTTTCCGGCGAGCGCGAGATCGAAAATATCGCCTCGCGGGCGCGGTTTAAGGCGCACACGGTCGCCGACCTTGAGCGGCACACCGCCAATCTCGATAAATTCGAGCGGGTTTTTATCTTCCAGTAATTGCCAGTCCAACTCGTTCATTATTCAACCATTTGCCGCTTCCGACTTGTCAAGATCGTTATCAAAAAAATCATTATTGCCGAGCGCGCGCGGCTGCCGCAAAACTCCGTGCATTTTCATCAATTGTTCCGCCGACAGGTTTTCCGTGCGCTCCAACATCTCGCGGGCGCGTTCGTCAACGCTCCGCATTTCCTGTTTTTCCTCGTCGGTCATCGTCATGATCCGCAGCGAGAGGATTTCGTCAATTTCTCCGCCGTCAAAAAGATCGCCCGCGCTTTCGGGCGCGATTTCCGGGTAGTCGTAAAGAATGATCGGCGCCGACAGAAAACAGTTCCGCGCCCCGCCCGCGCCGACGAGAATCGGATAAGTCGCGATATTTTGACAATCGGCGACCGCCGCGGCAAATTCGTCGGGCGGTTCGAGCAAAGAAATAAATTCACCATTTCGCACAAAAAGCGCGGTGTGCGCCGAAACCAGCGAATTTGCCAGCGCCTCGTCGCGTTTTTTTTCTGTCGCGTCTTCAAACGGTGTGGTGTTCGAAACCCGGACAGTTATTTTGAATAATTTGCGGGCTTCCGCGCGGGAATCGAGTTCTTCGACCTGAATCTCGATCTTTACTTCGATCGTTTCCTGCCGGCGGACGATTTTGCCGACGACCTTTTCGTCCGCATCGCGCAAGGTTTCGGTTTCTTCGTTTGCCGGAAAAGAAAAAGCCGTCAGTTTTAATCTATTGTTCAAATTATTCAAATTATTTGCGCCAACTTCGGCTTCGCGTTCAACGGCTTCCTGCCAGGTTTGAAAAATCCGGTCGCCGATCTTGATCGACGCGGCGGCGCGAAATTCTCCCGAAATTTCATCTATTTGATAAATCTCGCGTTCGCGCAAATGCAGAAAGCGCACTTTTATATCAAACTCGCTCGTGCGGTCGCCAAAAACTAAGACTTCGGTCTGTGTTTGCCAGTTTTCCGTGCCTTCTTGCGCTTCGCTGTAAGATTTCGGAGTCAGCACGCCAAAATTGAAACGCTGGCGGTTTTTGACCGCCGAAGCGCGATACGGATAGAGCATATAACCTTCATAAAGAAGGGCGTCGGCAATTTTTTTGATCAAATCGTTATTCATTGAGTAAGCTGTTCGTCCAAATCGGAAAACTCGTTTTCCGTTTCTTCCGTGACCGGTAAAAGTTTTTCCAAGACCTGTTCGAATGTCGGAATCGCATGGCGAATCTTGTAATTATGCAAACGGTCGAAAACATCGCGCCGCAATTGCAGCCACGCGCTGTTCGGGTAATAAATCTCCATCATTTCCTGCCAGACGCGCACCGGCAGACGAAATTTTGTTTCCATCGTCCAGGGAATCTGCGCGACCTGCAGCAAACCGTTCGCGCCCGCATAGAAACAAGTTCCGCTAAATTGCAGCAGCAGCGGAACTTCGCCGTCTTCCAAACCCGCAAAATACTTGGTCGCCGCGAGATTGAAATCAAACGTGCATTCGACCGGCAGATTGACGGTCGTGCGTTCCGTAAACGATGAAACGGTGACGCTCGCGTGCGTCCAGAGCATCGTCCGCAGGGTTTGGCTCCAACGCTCGGGTTCATCGAACAAATCGCGCAAATGCGCCTGTTCTGCCGCGCTGTAGCGACGGCGCACCGATTCGATCATGATCTGGCATTGGAGCGCGATCGTGTGAATCGCTTCGTCCGCCTTCGCGTTCGAAATTCCGAGTTTGAAGATCAACGTCGGAGCCGCCGCATAGGGCAGCGCTTCGGCTTCAAATATCTCAAAATTCAATTCCGGCATCTTGTCAGTAGCGCTTTTCCTGTCAGTACCGCCTGCGTGAGCAAGTGGTTAACTGTTGATTCTGATCTGGCAAATTAAACCATCCGCTACCGCAGATGGTTCTGACCTATCATGCGTGTTGTTTTAAACGGGCAAAAAATTGCTGAATCTTTTCCCAAACCTCCGTGCCGCCCGCCAGCCCGCGCCAGTAAGCGCGAATCAAACCCGTCAGTTCGTAGCATTTATCGATCGGAACGACGAAATATTCCGGCTTTTGAACGCGGTTGACGAGCAGCGCTTCGGTATCGGCTTCCAAATTTTTCAGAATCGGATTCGCGTCCAAAATCTCCGCCCACGCGTCGAGCGGCAAAAGCGATTCGGTCGGACCCGCCGGACTCGGGTAAAGCGCGACGGTTTTCTTTTGCAGGCTGCTGTAAAAAAAGAACGCCATATTGATCGGGATCAAAAGCGAATCCCACTGCGAATCGTCGATTTGAAAATTTTCCAAAAGTTTCACGCGGCGCGGAACGCGGCGATATTTGGCGTCCGAGCTCGCAAACAAGATCGCGCAGGCGTCGCACGAACAAACCAATTTCCGGTTTGCCGGTTCGAGCAAATGCTGATGTTCGTGGGCGAGCGCGGCACTGCATAATTCGCAATGCTCGACCGTTTCGTTGCGGCGAACAAACCGGCGCAGATTGTTAAATGCAGTGTTTGGTTGATTTAATCCCATCGAAAAATCTCATTGGTGAAAAAGTGGAAAAGTGAAAAGTTTGTCCTTCGGCAAATCAGCAAAATTCTTTTTCACTTTTTCACTTTTCTCCTTTTCCCTTTATAAACCCGGCAAAGCGATTTTTGCCTGCCCGCGTTCCATCAGCAGCGGAAACGGTTCGAGATACAGATTCGGTTTATCGAGCCCGCGACCGGCGCGCATCACGTCAAACCGACCGCGACACGCCGGACACACGAGCGCGGTTGATTCCAAGGACGCGGAACTCATCGTTTTGCCGCATTCCGGACAGCTTTCGCTGTAGGCGTAATAATCTTTTCCGATCCGGCAAAAAACAACGGGGCGCGCCGAGATTTCGATCGTTCTGACCGCGCCGTCGGCGAGCGACGCCAAACCGCTGACTTCCTTCCAGCCGTTTTCGCGTTCCTGACCATTGACGGCTTTCGTTCGTTCCAATTGGACAAACCCGTTAGACGGTTTCGGCTGCTCGACGACGCCTTCGACCTCTAAACCGGCAATATCGGGCGCCTTTTCGTAGATCGCTTCTTCGATCGCCAGTTTTAAGGTCATCGCCGACGATGCGCAGCCGTCGCAGCTGCCTTGCAGTTTTAGGTAAACGACGCCTTCATTGACACCGACGAGTTCGACATTTCCTTAATGCGATTGCAGGTAGGGACGCACCTTTTCGAGCGCTTGCAAAATCCGCGTTTCGATGCTAAAAGGATGCAAGCCGTAAAGCAAAAGCAGACTTTCGATCAGTTCGTCGCGCGCAAAATCATCAATGATCTCGCCGCCTTTCGCGCTCGAATCGAAGACGATTTCCATCATCCTTTCGATTCCCGCGCCGTTTATTTCCATCAAACTCTGCATCAGTTCGATCGCGCTTGCACGGACATTCGGGTCAGCCGCCGATTCGATGGTTTGCACCAGCGTTTCAATTTTTTGAAGCCTCTTCTGAAAATCTTTTTTGTCTAACATTTATTAAATATGATAACAAAAAACGAGTGATAAGCGGCGCTGAAATTTACTCTGTCACTTATCACTCATTATCTAAACGACCCTTGTTCGATTTACATCAAGCCGAACATCGGCGAATGATGCGTTTCAAGCGTTTTGCCGTTGCCGAGATACATATGAACGCCGCACGGCAGACACGGATCGAAGCTCCGAACCGCCCGCATTATGTCAATGCCTTTGAATTTGTCGGGTCCGTTTTCCTCGAAGATCGGCGTTCCCATGACGGCATCTTCATACGGTCCGGGCGTTCCGTAAACGTCGCGCGGGTTGGCGTTCCAGGGCGTCGGCGGATATGGATGATAATTCGCGATCTTGCCGTCGCGGATGACGACGTGATGCGAAAGAACTCCGCGAACGGCTTCGTGAAAACCGCAGCCGATCGCTTCTTCGGGAACTTTGAATTCGTTCCACGTTTTCGTTCGTCCGGCATGCAGTTCGCCCAAAGCCTGTTCGACAAAGTAGAGCGCCATCGAAGCGGCGTAGGCTTGGAAATATGTTCGGGCGCGGTCGCGTTCGAGCGCGTTTGACCATTTCGGAATCTTCCATTCAAATTCGACTTCGGGTTTCGACATCGTTTTCGGCAGATAAATCTTCACGCTGTGTCCGGTCGCTTTGACATAACCGACGTCAACCAGTCCGGCGAGCGCCGTCGCCCAGAGCCGTGCGATCGCGCCGCCGCCCGTATCGAGCGCGAGATATTTCGAACCATTGCCCTGTTCGCCTTCGTGATACCAGCGCGGCGACATGACCCATGTATAATTCCCGTTGAAATCGCGTTTTTGCGGTTTCGGAATCGTCGTTTGATTCCACGGGTGATTGCGGTCGATCGGATTGCCGAGCGGATCTTCCTTGACGAACATTTCGGAATTTTCCCAACCTTCGTAATAAGAACTTCCCAGCAGAATCCGCATATTGACGTTGATGTCGACGAGGCTCGTTGTAACGAGCTCGCCGTCCACGATAACTCCCGGCGTGACATACATCGCGCGTCCCCAATCCGCCATATTTTCGTATTTGTAATCGCAGATGTCGGGATTATTGAACGAACCCCAGCAACCTAATAGAATGCGTCGTCTGCCGACTTCTTCGTAACCCGGCAGGGCTTCGTAGAAAAAGTCGAAGAGATCGTCGTGAAGCGGCACGCATTTTTTCATAAATTCGACGTAGCGCATTAGCCGCACTAGATAATCCGTAAAAAGCTGAACGGTCGGAACCGTCCCGACACCGCCCGGATAAAGCGTCGAAGGATGGACGTGTTTGCCTTCCATCAGGCAGAACATCTCGCGCGTGTAGCGGCTCGTTTGCAACGCTTCGCGGTAAAATTCGCCGGTGAACGGATTGAGCGCGGTCATAATGTCGGAGATCATCGCATAGCCGTGTTTATCGGCATTCGGCGCCTGGGTGCGCTGGGCTTTGTCCCAGACGCTCGGATTCGTTTCCTTGACCATCTGCTCGCAAAAATCGACGCCGACGAGATTATCCTGAAAAATATTGTGGTCGAAAATATATTCCGCGGCTTCGCCCAGATTAACGATCCATTCGGCGAGCGCGGGCGGCACGACGCCGAACGCCATATTTTGCGCGTAGGTCGCGCAGGTCGCGTGATTGTCGCCGCAGATTCCGCAAATCCGCGACGTGATGAAATGCGCGTCGCGCGGGTCTTTGCCCTTCATAAAGATCGAGTAACCGCGAAAGATCGACGAAGTGCTGTGACATTCGACGACTTCGCGGTTTTCGAAATCAATTTTTGTGTAAATCCCTAAAGATCCGACAATTCTGGTAATCGGGTCCCAGTTCATCTCGACAAGTTTTCGCTCTGTTTCTACTGATGGTGTCATCTTTAATGTCTCCTTATCTTAATAATGTTTTGCCCGATAGCCGGTCGTCAGTTCGGCGCGTGCGTGTCGCCACTTCGGTTCTTTGTTCAAAGTGTTATTGGTCAAACTGCGGAGCGCCGTGACGCCTTTCCCGTAGAGTCCCATCGCGGTCGAAGAGATCTTCGCGCCCGGCGGTTCGTCCATAAACGGCATAAATTTGTCGGGAAAACCGGGCATCGTGCAGCCGATACAGATTCCGCCGACGTTCGGGCAACCGCCGACGCCGCCCGTCCAGCCGCGTTTCGGGACGTTGCAGTTAACGACCGGTCCCCAGCAGCCGAGTTTGACGATACATTTCGGCGAACCGTATTCATCGGCAAAATCGCCCTGTTCGTAAAATCCGGCGCGGTCGCAGCCTTCGTGAACCGTACTGCCGAAGAGCCAGAGCGGACGCCCGACCTCATCGAGCGGAATCATCGGCGCGAGTCCCGAAGCCTGATAAAGCAAGTAAAGAACCGTTTCCATAAAATTGTCGGGATGCACCGGACAACCCGGCACATTGACGATCGGAATGCCGGCAGGCGTTTTAAAATCCCAGCCGAGATAATCCGCCAAACCCATCGCGCCGGTCGGATTGCCTTCCATCGCGTGAATTCCGCCGTAAGTTGCGCAGGTTCCGATCGCGACGACGACCAAAGACTTTGGCGCGAGACGGTCGATCCATTCATTGGTCGTGATCGGCTGTCCGGTGTTCGGGTCGGTGCCGAGCGCCGCCCAATAACCTTCTTCCTTGATCTTTTCATTGGGAATCGAACCTTCGACGACCAAGACGAACGGGTCGAGCTCGCCGCGTTCCGCTTTGTACCAGTACTCCATAAATTCGTCGCCGTTTTCATACGCCAGCACCGGATTATGCAGATGAACTTTCGGCAAGCCGGGAATCGCGCCTAAAAGAACGTCTTCAATACTCGGTTGTGTCGCATTCGTGACGGCAACCGAATCGCCGTCGCAGCCCAAACCCGCCGTGATCCAGACGATGTGCACATCGCTGACCGGCGGGGCTTTTTGCGTAACTCGTCCATATGGAACTTCTTCTGACATTTCCGCCTCCTTTGCAGTCTTTTATTTGGTCAATAAATTAATTTATTGTTCGATATAATACAAATTGCTGTTAATAAACTATTATCTGGGGTTTAAAGCGGAATAGATATTCGCAAACCTACGTATTTTTTGATAAAAACCTACGTAGATTTGCGAATTTAAAGAGATTTTTCGGAAAAAAATTAGATTATTGGTCAGACCAATTCAGAAAATTATTCCATCGGGATAATTCCGCGCTTGATCGCGTAGCGCGTCAGATCGGCTTGGGTGTGAACGCCGAGTTTATGCATCAATTTTGAGCGGTGCGTTTCCGCCGTCCGAACGCTGATGCCGAGCCGTTCGGCGATTTCGCTGTTCGTGCGTCCTTCGGCGGAAAGATGGAGAACTTCGCGTTCACGCGTCGTCAGCGTTTCGTATTTGTCCATCGTCCCGGCTTTTGTCATATGTTCGTACACTTCGATCGCGCGGTCGGAAAGCGGCGAGCTTAAGTAGCGATGCCCGCTCCGCACTTCGCGGACGGCTTGGATCAGGTCTGACGATCCGGCGTCCTTCAGAACGTAAGCCGAAACGCCGTTTGAGAGCGCTTCGAGAACGAATCCTTCGTCGTCATACATCGAAAGAATCACGATCTTTGTGTGGTTCGTTTGTTTATTGATCTGCCGCGCAACTTCCAAACCGTTCAAACCGGGCATCATCAAATCAAGGACAATGACATCGGGATTGAGTTTTTTGACCATTTCCAAAGCTTCGAGCCCGTCGTCCGCTTCGCCGATCACATTAAAATCGGGTTCGGCTTTGAGCAATGCGTGCAAGCCCTGCCGGACGATCCGGTGGTCGTCGGCTAAAACTATCGTTGTTGTTCTGGCAGTATTCATCTTCAGTTGGGATTTTTTGACTTTGAATTCGTATCATCGCTCAAATTCCATTCCGCCGTCAAACGAGTCCCGAGTCCTGAACGCGATTTGACATTAAAAATTCCACCGGTCAGCAAAACTCTTTCGCGCATTCCGGCGAGCCCGCTCGATTGATGCGCGGCAAATGCGGCTTTGGTATCGAAGCCTTTCCCGTTATCTTCGATTCGAATCGTCAGCTTCTTTTTTTTCGCCCAGATGCGGATTACGGCTGCTTCCGATGCCGAATGCCGCGCAATATTGGTCAATGCTTCCTGGACGATGCGAAAGGCGGCGGTTTCGAGTTCGGGCGAAAATCGGCGTCCTTCCAAACCGTCTTGCTGAAAATCCACATTGACCTGCGTTTGCGAGTTGTAATGACGAAAGTGACGCAGCAGCGCCGACATCAAACCGAGATGATCGAGCGTTGCCGGGCGCAAATCGAGCGAAAGCTCGCGGGTACGCGTCATCAGCTCGTTGACGAGCGCTTGCGCGCCCGCAAGGCTCGCGCGCAGTTCGCCTTCGGGCAGCCGCGAACTCATTTCCAGAGTTAATTTCAAACCCGTCAGAATTTGCCCGATCTCGTCGTGCAGTTCGAGCGCGATATTGCGCCGTTCGGCTTCCTGAACCTCGATCAAACGGCGCGAAAGAATCTTCATCCGGTCGGCGTATTCGCGCAAAACGGATTCATTTTTCTGGCGTTTCGTGATGTCGCGGATAATCGCGATAACCAGCGAGTTTTCTTTATTGATCACCGGGCTGAGCATTATTTCGACCGGGAATTCGCTTTCGTCCTTGCGTCTGCCCTGAAAATCAAAACCGTCGCCCATCGGACGAAGATGTGGTTTTTCGATATATGCCGAGCGATGCCCGATATGTTTTCCCCGAAAACGCTCCGGGATCAGAATTTCTACGGGTTGTCCGATCAATTCTTCGCGTTCGTAGCCGAACATTCGTTCGACCTGTCCGTTGACGCGCTGAATTTTTCCCTCATCATCGACGACGACCATCGTGTCGGGCGCAAATTCAAAGATTCCGCGCAGCATTTCCTCGCTTTTGGAAAGCGCTTCTTCGGCTTGTTTGCGTTCCGTGATGTCAAAACCGATGCCGTGAATAAACCACGGTCGCCCATCTTCGTGACGCACCATTTTGACTTCACAGTGAAACCAGACGACGCGCCCGTCACGTGCCAGCACGCGGTAAACCGAACGCAAGGACTCGCCCGTTAAAAACATCTGCGCGGCTTCGCTGCTCCAACGCGCTTTGTCTTCAGGGTGAATCTGCTGGTACCAACGCACCGGATCACGCAGCCATTCGTCCTGTTTAAAACCCAAAGTCGCTTCGATTTGCGGACTGACATAGGCTTCGCCGAAATCTTTGTCAAAAAAAGCGATAAAGACGACCGCCGGAATTTGTTCGACGAGGATTCGATACGTATCGGTCACGCTCGGTAAATCTTTTTCGGAAATGTTCCGGCGTTTTTCGTCGTGCGCATCCATTGGGAAAAAAACTCCGGCAAGCTGCGCCAAAACATTTTCGGCAGCCAGCAGATCGTCCGGCAATTTTTCGTTGTCGAGCGACCAGTTTTGTCCGTTATGTTGAGAATTTTCTCCGTTCACGATTTTTTGAATATTTCAGCCGCGTAACCCGAAGTCAATTTTTCCCCGCGCTTGCGCCACGCCGGTTCTTGATTGAGCGAGGCTTGCGTGTAGCGGCGCAAGGCGTGGATCGCTTTGCCGTAGGTCATCACGGCTTGCGCCGAGAGCAGCGAACCTGGCGGCTGATTCATAAACGGCATAAATTTATCGGGAAAACCGGGCATCGTGCAGCCGATACAGATTCCGCCGACGTTCGGGCAACCGCCGACGCCGCCAATCCAGCCGCGTTTTCCGACATTGCACTGGACGACCGGACCCCAGCAGCCGAGCTTGACGATACAGTATTTCGAGCCGTAATCGTCGCCGAATTGTCCCTGTTCGTAATAACCGCCGCGATCGCAGCCTTCGTGAACGGTTTCGCTGAATAACCAGGTCGGGCGTAAAGCTTCGTCGAGCGGGATCAGCGGCGCGCGGGCTGCCGCTTGATAAAGCAGATAAAGCAAAGTTTCGGTGATGTTATCGGGTTGGGTCGGACAACCCGGCACGCAGACGATCGGAATTTCGCCCTTTGATTTCCAATCCCAGCCGAGATAATCAGGAAGTCCCATCGCGCCGGTCGGATTGCCTTCCATTGCGTGAATTCCGCCGTAGGTCGCGCAGGTTCCGACCGCCATTACCGCCCACGCTTTCGGCGCGAGCCGGTCGATCCATTCGCAGGTCGTCGTCGGCTGTCCGGTTTTTTTGTCCGTCCCGAGCGCCGCCCAGTAACCTTCGTCCTTTATTTGCTCGTTCGGGATCGAGCCTTCGATCACCAGAATAAACGGGTTTAATTCATCTTTTTCAGCCGATTCGAGATAATCAATATATTCGTCGGCGTTTTCATACGAGTAGAACGGGTTGATAAAACGAACTTCGGGAACGCCCGGCAGTCCGCCCAGCACGATCTCTTCGATGCTCGGCTGCGTCGCTGCCGTCAGCGCCACCGATTCGCCGTCGCAGCCGAGTCCGGCGGTGATCCAGAGAACCGTCACCTTCGCAACCGGCGATTTTTGCTGAAAACTATTTTTTCGATTCATTTTTAATCCGTTTTTCTGATAACATTTTTTATTTTATGACAAACGCGGGCAAAGTCTAATTCATTTGATACGGATTGGCGAGGCACAAATTGCCGTTTATCTGAACGCATCTGTTGGACATAAAATTTATTCTTTGTAATTATTGTCAAATCGCCTTTAAAAATTTGCATCTAAACAGACTTTTGGAGCGATTTATATAAATTTAAGATGATTGCTGAAAACTTAATCGGATTTGAAAACATACCGCAGACACTGCCCCATTTTTGTCTGGAATCTTTTCGCCGCCACAACAAAGCGGACGCGCTAAGCTACAAGCTCGAAAATGTCTGGAAACATCTTTCGGGCGCGGAAGTTATCGAAAAAATCAAAAATATCGCGCTCGGACTCGCCGAACTGGGCGTGAAAGCCGGTGATAAGATCGCGATTATTTCCGAAAATCGCCCCGAATGGTCGCTGACCGATCTGGCGATTCTCAGCTTGCGCGCCGTCAACGTCCCGATCTACACGACGCAAGCCGTTGAACAGATTCGCTACATTCTCGAAGATTCGGGCGCGAAAATGCTTTTTGTTTCCGGCAACAAACTTTTCAAACACGCCGAACAGGCGATTCAAAGCGTCGAGCGGCTTGAGAAATTGGTTTTCTTTGACACGGACGCGAAACCCGAAAACGATAATCGTGCGATCACGCTCGCCGACATCGAACGGCGCGGCGAAGAAGCCGATAAGATCGACTCGGAAGCCTTTGAAAATTTTCTCGAAAAGATCAGCTCCGACGATCTCGCGACGATTATCTACACTTCCGGCACGACCGGCGAACCAAAGGGCGTGATGCTCACGCACGAAAATTTTGTGTCGAATATCATCGCGATCTCCAAAGGTCTGCCGATCAGATCGACCGATCGTTCGCTCGCCGTTTTGCCCTTGTCGCATATTTTTGAACGGACCGTTTTTTACGTGCTTTGCACAAACGGCGTCGCGATTCATTATTGCGCGGCTTTTGACCAGATCGCCTCGCATCTGCAGGAAGTCAAACCGACGATCATGACCGCCGTGCCGCGTCTTTTCGAGCAGGTTTATCACAAGATCGTCAAAAAGGGAAAATCGGCGGGCGGCTGGAAAACGTCGCTTTTCAACTGGGCGCTCGAAGTCGGGCAGGAATACTGGGAAGCGAAAGACACGCATCACTCAATTTCGCCGATTCTCGCCGGAAAACACGCCGTCGCGAGCCGTCTGGTTTTTTCAAAATGGCGCGAAGGAGTCGGCGGCGCGTTACGATTTTTTGTGTCGGGCGGTGCGCCGCTGTCGAAAAAACTTTCCTACGCTTTCTGGGCGGCGGGCATTCCGATCCTCCAAGGTTACGGCATGACCGAAGCCTGCGTGACAAGCGCGAATCGTCCCGAAGACAACAAAGTCGGTTCGATCGGGACGCCATTTGACGGAATCGAGATGAAGATCGGCGCGCAGGACGAAATTCTCATTCGCGGGCGCAACGTCATGCAAAGCTATTACAACAAACCCGAAGAAACCGCGAAGGTTTTGGACGAAGAAGGTTTTTATCACACCGGCGATGTCGGTTACCGTGACGAGGACGGACATTTTTACGTGACCGATCGCTTGAAGGATTTGTTTAAGTTGTCGAACGGAAAATATGTCGCGCCCTTGCAGGTTGAAAGTCTTTTGAAACAATCGCCGCTCGTTTCGCAGGCGGTCGTCGTCGGTTCGGGCAGAAAACAGGTCGGCGCGTTGATCGTTCCCGATTGGGAAACTTTGAAACAAACCTTAAAAGAAGAAGGCATTAAAGCCGAAGGCTCGCGTGAAGAACTTTGCGAAAATTCGTTTGTGATCAAGCGCGTTCAGCGCGATGCGGTCGATCTGACGCGTGAATTGAGCGATTACGAACGCGTCAAAAGAGTTTATCTGCTGCCGCGCGAATTTTCGATCGATAAAGGCGAAATGACTCCGACGCTCAAGATAAAACGCGGCGTGATAGACGAAAAATACGAAGAGGCGGTTGATGAGATTTGCGGAAGCTGAGTTGATTTGAAGATTGGTTTTTCGAATTCGGGATTTGAGAAATTACTCAAAAATCGACAAATTTTGAATCTTCCTTTTCGTTAAAAAGTCTTTTGAGTAACGAGTTGTCCTTATGTTTATTGCTCAAAAGCGCTTCGGCAAGTTCAAACAGCGGCGGCGGAATTTCCGTTCGCTCGATCGTTTCTTCCGATTGCGGATAATGAGCATAAAACTCAACCTCGGCAGCGCAAAATTCACAGAATCTTAAATGGACAGTGATTCGTTCCTGCTCTTTGTTCGGAATTTTATTTGTCTGGTATGCCAGCAAATCGCTCGACAAGGGACAATTTGGACTTTTACGAAATTTAGTCATTTTTGTTAAAAACATAAAACGAATTTTAGAAAGATTCCCTGAACTAACGCAAAAAGACAACAGGAAAAAATTTGTCTGTTACAAAAAAAATAAATCTATAATGCCGCTCTCGTTCCAAAACAATCTTGATAAAAAATAAAAAAAATCTTTTCAAGCCGATTATTTACTATTCGTTTGATGCCTTAAATATAAAAAAACAGAGAGTTTAAATATGATTGTTTAACAATGAAAAAAAATACAAAAAATAGTTGCTCAAATCGTCAATAATTGCTAACATCTTAATTGTAGTTGATTTGGAACAAAAAGCGTTCCGCGTCGGCTACCCGCCAAATTAACTGTGCAGCTCGGCGGTTAATTTCAAGGTTTTACCCTTCTCAAAATTAGCAAAAAAATACTAATAGGCTTTAGCGGAGCAAAATCTCAATCGGGAAGAGATTTCTGCGGGTCGGGCAGGGCAGGGCATTGCTTTCTAATCAAAATCAAATCACAAAAATAGACAATCGGACAGAACTTTTTATGAGTGCAATCAAACAGCAGGAGCGTCTTCCAAAGACGATACAAAACCGGCAGATAAAGGTTGGCAAATGGACGGACAGCCTCAAGGTTTCCGACGTTAACCGAATCTGGACGGAACTGCATCGGATCGTTTCATCACATCCATTAGTCAGGGCTTCAAAGAGCGCGGGATTTCTTATCGAAGAGGGCA
>CADEFG010000032.1:14936-16253 GCA_902826505.1 uncultured Acidobacteriota bacterium | reverse complement strand
ACGCGAATGTCGATCTTTTCGAGAATAGCAAAGGAAATATCGGGTTTCGGCGGCGCTGGTTCAATTGTTTTCATATTTCATTATTTTGCCGTAGTCACTTCGCGTTTTTGCACCGAAATAAATCACTATAGCGAACGATAGCGAGTCCGATTCAGACGGAGATTTCCGATCAGCAAAGTGTTCGCAACCGCTCACTATACTGATTTACATTTATCGCTTTATAAAATTCAGCGTTGATTTAACGCGATATTTAATAATAAGTCAGCGTTCGATACATTAATTCTCGCGATTGAATGAGCGAACGGCTTTTGCCGTCGCTTTCGGAGACGATTCGCTTGGTCCAGTTTCCTTTGGCATCGAATTCGAGATATTGAAAAAACTCCGCGCCGTCCGGTTTATCGGTCTTAACGTCGTAAAAAACGGTTTCGGTTTCGTTTTGTTTGGCGTCGTAAATATGGATCATCTTTTGATTGAGCTTGCCGTCAGCGTCGTAAACCAATTCTTCCGTCTGATTGTCTTTCGCGTTGTAAACGTATCTCAGCCACAATTTGCCGTCCGTTTGATACCACGCTTCTTCGCGCACGTTTCCGGCATCGTCAAATTTGTATTTGAGTTTATAAGTGTAGCGCGAATCGGGGTTCGCACTCTTTTCCGGCGCGTCGATCTTTGCCGTGATTCTGTTCGGGCTGTCAACCTTTTCGTAGATCGAAATCTTGTCGCCGTCAAGCAATTGGTAGCGAACCGAATCAAACAAATCGCCGCTTCGGTAATCGTAATATTTCCACGTCAGTCGGCTTCCTTTTGCGTCATAAGTGATTTCGCTTTCGCGCCGCCGGTTTATTTCGCCGGCTTTTTTCGAGATATTTCGGTAATCGGCGCGCTCGGTCAAGACCGATTTCACCGCGCCTTTCAACCCGTCAAACTCTCTGTCGGTCTGCCGCTTTTGCGCGAAAACGGCGAACGACAAAAGCATAAGAAATAAAACTGTTACGGCAGAAATTTTCATGACTTTTATTAAATAATCGTCGTCACGATTTCGCGGATGCTGCGTTGCAGTTCGCGGTCGTCGGTGATCGGCGAGCAGAGCGCAACTTCTGCCGCCGCGATCGGCGAAATTCCTTTGGCGATCATTTGCGCGGCGTAGATCAAAAGGCGCGTCGAAACGCCTTCTTCGAGTCCGTGTCCGCGCAGGTTTCTGACCTTTTGACCGATCTTGACCAGATCCTGCGCAGTTTGCGCGTCGATTCCGCCTTCTTTGGCGACGATCGCGGCTTCATCTTCGGCGTTCGGATAATCGAATTCCATCGCGACTCAACG
>CADEFG010000032.1:0-14926 GCA_902826505.1 uncultured Acidobacteriota bacterium | reverse complement strand
TTGATAACCCGGATTATATGAAACGACGAGCATAAATTCGGGCGGCGCTTCGATCACCGTGCCGCGTTTTTCGATCGGCACACGGCGTCGGTCATCGGTTAAAGGATGGATAATCACGACCGTATCTTTGCGCGCTTCGACGACTTCGTCCAGGTAACAGATCGCGCCATTTCGAACAGCCGTCGTCAGCGGTCCGTCGTGCCAGACGGTTTCTTCGCCTTCGAGCAAAAATCTGCCAACCAGATCGGTCGCCGACAGATCTTCGTGACAGGCGACCGTGATCAGCGGACGATTCATCCGAAATGCCATATATTCGACAAAACGCGTTTTGCCGCAGCCCGTCGGACCTTTGAGCATCACCGGAAGTTTCGCCGCATAAGCCGCTTCAAAAAGCTCGACTTCCTGATGAATCGGAAGATAATACGGTTCGTTATTGACTTTGTATTTTTCGACTGCAAGTTCCATAAGTGAAGAATTATCTTAACATTCGCCGAAAAAGTGGAAAAGCGGAAAGGTGAAAAAGTGAAAAACCGATTATGCCCGCGAAAAAACACGAAAAGATTTTAACTTTTTCATTTCTCACGTTTATTCGCGGACATAATCGGTTTTTGCCGGTTCAGGCGATGATCTTAGTGCATAAATTTTCGCCGGATGTTAATTACAAGTCGTATCGTCCATCAGAATTTCGCCTTGAATCCATTTTTTTCCGACTTTTGCCTTGACCACGATCAGTCCTTGCTGCATATCGAAAATTGTCCACGAAAGCAACGTGCCTTTATTCAGCTTGATAAATTTTTCGGTTGCTCTGACAAAAAACTTGGCGTTGTTTTTACTGACCTTGCAGGAAACGGGCTTGCTTTGCGCCGCTGCCGGTTGACTGAAAATTGCCGAAAGCAAAAGAACGGCGGCTAATGTTGATCCGATAAAAAGTTTGGTTTTCATTTTGTTTTCTCCTGATTATCGTAAATTTGACAGACAGATAAGTTGAATCACCGGTTCTTTCATCATCAAAGAATTTGACCGATTCGCTTATCCGTCGGTCTTTTAACTACCGATTCGCTTCCGAATTTACTTATTTTACCCGTGTATATTTGAAGTCTTTACGTTGAGATTCGTTATACCAGAGTAAAGTATTGCCATTGTTTTCAATTTTCATTGTCGCTTTCCAAGGGGTACCATTCGAATCTTGAGTTGCTTCAACGGTTTTTTCGTTCACAACCCGATAGGTATGTGTCTTACCGGGGGCTACTGTGGTTTCGATTTTGTTTTCGGTGATTGTGACTGTTTCGTTTCCATCCGTCCACTTTCCGACCAGATCATTCTTAAAAACCTTAGCTTCCTCGGTTAGAGGAACTTCCTCTTTAGTTGCGGCGGCGGTATTGGCGGCGGTATTGCTCGCTTGCTTGTTGGTATTGGCGGGAGAATCAGTCGGCAAAGCCGATGTATTGGCGTTAGCGTTGCTGTTTGCCGTCGTGTTGCTGCCAGCATTTGTATTTGCCGTCGCGTTGTTGTTCGCTGCCGTGTTGCCGTTTGTTGCCGTGTTGCCGTTGACCATATTATTGACCTGCGGACAGCCGGACAGCGAAAAGACAAATAAACCGATAATCACCGCAAAACCGATGATGTTTATGTTGGAACTTTTTGTTCGTAATGTTTTTTTCATAGTTTTCATTTTTAACTTTCGTTAATCTCTTCTAATTTTTCTCAAGACTCGCAATCTAAAACCGCCGATAATGAATTCAGCCAAATCATCAATGCACCTACTAAAACTAAAATTAGCCCCGAACGAATTCGGGGCTAATTTATTTCGCGGTATTTTGCGCAAAGTAGGTTTTATTTACATTTCGAATAACGGCAGTCGCGGCAGAAATCGCAGCCCGAAGCGTGTTCGAGCTGTCCTTTGCATTCCGGACATTCGCCGATCAGGCTCGACATTTTCGGTTCGGCAACCGTTGCGGTTTCGACTTTTGCCGCCGCCATTTTGCTCATTTGACGCTCGGAAGCAGGAAGATTTTTTAATCTTCGGTCGATCAGCAAAAGACATTCGGCGATCGCCTGTTCGGGCGAAGTCAGCAGGCGTTCGTTAAACCAGACGGCGTGCGTGCCCGTCACTTTGTTCAAGCTGCGCGCAACTTCCTTAACGTCAAATCCGCCGCGCAGCATTCGCGACGCCAGCAGTCCGACGCCTTCCGAGATCGGTCCGGTCGCAAAAACTTCGAGCACGCGTTCGCCGTTATGATTGACCGTCACATAAAGATTGACGCCGTCAAACGGAATGCGCCAGGTCGAACCTTGCAATTCACGCGGGCGTTCGATGTGAACGGGCGGATTTTGGATTTTGGATTTTGGATTTTGGATTTCAACCGATTCCGTCGCGGCAACGGACGGTTCCGAAATTTCTTCTTCAGGTTTGACTTCGGCTTTCATCGAAGTCAAAACCTGACCTTCGCGGCTGCCGTCGCGGTAATAGCTGACGGCTTTACAGCCCAGATCTTTCGCCATCCGGTAAAGCTTATCGACCGATTCGACCGTATCGTCAGCCGCACCGTTGCAGGTTTTCGAAATCGAGTTATCGGTATGTTTTTGCGCCGCCGCCAAAACTTTGACGTGCTGGTGCGAGGTAATATCCATCGCCGAGATAAAATACGAAGGCAATTCGTCCAGATGTTCGACGACGTAATTTGCCGCGCGTTTGATCGATTCTTCGTCGGTTTGATCGACTTCGATGCCGAGCGTGTTTGCCGCCAATGTGTGAACATAATGACGTTCGCCAAGCGTGTCGCGGCGGACATACGCCCACGAAAAATTCGGTTCGATGCCGCTTGATGTTTCAGCGACGAGCGAGATCGTGCCGGTCGGCGCGATCGTCGTCACTTCGTAATTGCGCGGCGTCAAGGGCATATCGCGCGGAATCCCGATCTCGTTATAAAGAAAGCGCGCATAATCTTCGCGGTTCGCTTCAAACTCGGGGAAAACGCCTTTTTCCGCGCCGAGACGGAGCGACGCCATCCACGCTTCACGCCGGATAAAACCCATCACTTTTTCCATCAATTCGATCGAATCCTGGTCGCCGTAAGTAACTTTGAGTGCCAAGCAAAGATCGGCAAAACCCATGATGCCAAGTCCGACCGGGCGCGTGCGTTTAACGACATCATCGATTTCGGGCAGCGGAAAATGCCCGGCATCAACGACGTTATCCAAAAACTGTGTGCAGAGATGCGTTGCCCGCGCGAGCCGTGCCCAATCGATACAATCATCGGCGTCACGCCCGTCGCCGACCTTTTTGTAAAACTTCGCGACATCGATCGATCCCAGGTTGCACGAATTATTAAAGTGGAGCATCTGTTCGCCGCAAGGATTACAGGCGTGAATCGGTCCCATCGAAGAAATCATATGGTTGTGACGATTGACTTCATCGATAAAAATGATTCCCGGTTCGGCGTATTTGTGCGCCGAAGCGATCACGCGGTTCCAGATGTCGGGCGCATAAACCATGCCCGGTGCGGGCGGATTTTCAATCGTACAATCCGAGAGATCGGCGGTTTCAAAAGCGAGCTTGTCGGCAAACGTCGCGGTGTCGCCGTTCGGGCGACGATAAACGGCATAATCGGCACCCGTCACCGGATCGAAAACGGTTTGCGTCCACGCATCGCCGTCAAACTCGGTCTGAAACCATTCTTTGTTATCGACCGCCTCCATAAAATTATCGGTGACGGTCACGGAAATATTAAAGTTGGTCAAAGAATGCTGGTCGTTTTTCGCGTGAATAAATCTGAGAACGTCCGGGTGTTTGATGCTCAAGATTCCCATATTCGCGCCGCGCCGGACGCCGCCCTGTTTGACGACTTCGGTCGTGCCGTTGACGATGTTCATAAAACTTACGGGTCCCGAAGCGACACCGCGCGTCGAATTGACCATCGAACCTGCCGGACGCAGGAATTCATAAGTCATTCCCGTGCCGCCGCCGGTCTGGTGGATGATCGCGACGTTTTGCGCATGTTCCATGATGCCCTGGATCGAATCGGGCACATTCAATACGAAACAGGCGGCGAGCTGTCCTTTCGGTTTTCCGGCATTGACGAGACACGGCGTGTTCGGGACAAATTCGCGGTTGAGCATCACTTCGGTCATCGAATCGTAAAAATAATCGCGCTTGACCGAATCGGTCTCCGCCTTTGAAACGTGACCGACAACGCGCCGCACAATATCGCCCCAGGTTTCGAGCGGGTCGCCGTTTAAGTCTTTTAATGAATAGCGTTTGCCGATGACTTTCTGGGCGTTTAAGCCTAAAGATTTTGTTTCGCGTTTGAGAGATGTTCCGGTGCCGTTTCCGTTCGACTTTCCGTTTTTGGCGACAAGTTCGCCCACTCCGACAGGCTCAAAGACTGTGCTCATATTCAATCTCCTTCTGGTGCCTTTAAAAGACACGATTCTCTGGTTTAATTAAATTTTAACTCTTTTTAATGCATTTTGAAATGCGGGTTTGCAGTAATGCTTTTGATTTTCACCCGGAAAGCGGTGTTAAAGTTTCGTTCCCAAGTGAAAAGAAATATACCTAACTTAAAACGGCTTGTCAACAGAAAAATACACAAGATATTGTGCCGCCGCCAAAAAAATTTACCAAATAATCCATAAGTTAAAGTAATTCCTTAGCTTTTGGGCTTTTAACTTTTTTATCTAAAGTAATAAAAAATTTTCACCACTTGCCGAAATTTGACTTTTCGCGTCCTGATTTCCGAAACTATTAGCTATGGATAAACTTATTCACGGGCTTGCCTCGGACTCGACGGTCAGAGTCATGGCAGCGATCACGACCGACACGGTGCGCGAAGCCGTCCGCCGCCACCAAACATCGCCGACCGCATCGGTCGCGCTCGGACGGCTTATAACAGGAACGCTTCTTTTGGGCTCAAGTCTCAAAGAATTCGACCGCTTGACCGTCAAGATCGAATCGGAAGGTCAGGTCGGAAATCTCGTCGCCGAAACGGTCGCCGACGGCAAGGTGCGCGGGTATATCAAAAATCCGCTCGCCGATCTGCCGCAGCGAACGGGTGGCGCTTTCGATGTCCGGGGAATCATCGGCAAAGGAATGTTTAATGTCATTCGGGAATCGGGCTTTGAGCTCGGACTTCACCGCGAACCGTATAAAGGTTCGGTGCCGATCGAATCGGGCGAGATCGCCGAAGATTTCGCGCATTATTTGATGAAATCCGAACAAATTCCGTCCGCCGTGCTGCTCGGCGTGCTGCTGCAGCCGGAAGCGCCTTTCGTGACGAGCGCGGGCGGCGTGATGATCCAAATGCTGCCGACCGCCGACCCGAATATTGCCGTCATGATCGAAGACACGATTCTGCACGCGCCGCAAGTAACGACCGCGATTAAAGAAGGCGCGAGCGCGGAAGACCTTCTGAAAATGATGCTCGGCGTCATCGATTATGAAATTTTGGGCGAGAAAGGCGTGAAATTCGAATGCAACTGCTCGTTCGACCGCGCCGTTCAATTGATCGCGTCGCTCGGTAAAACGGAAGTTCAATCAATGCTCGAAGAAGACAAAGGCGCGACGATGACCTGCGGATTTTGCAGCACGGTTTATACATTGGACGAAAACGATTTGCAGCGGATATTGGAAAAAGAAAATTCGTGATTTTATTTTTTCACGCTTTGTTTTTGCCGATTCCATTCACGGAGCTTTGATTGGAGCATTTTTCTTTTGCCTTTGCGTTCGATAAATTCATGATAGGCATAAACGCCGTCGGTTTTATATTTTTTCTGAACTTCCGCCGGAAACAGCTCTATAAAATCGATTTTTGTAATTCGCACCAGGACAAAATAAGCGACATCCCCGACTTTGGTTTCAGTCGAAATGCCGGGACATCGCGGATCAGGCATGATCGCAGTATCGTTAATTTTATCGATCAGACACGGAACGACAGTTTCTCCGGCTTGGGCGAGAGCATCGTAAACCGTGTCAACGCCTTTTTCGTCATGAAAAGGAAGTTGTTTGATCTCACTAACCCGATCACATAAAACCTTCGCATCTTGCGGCGCAACATTTAAAGATTGTGAAAAGAGGTTGAAGGCGCAAAAGCCGAAAAACAACATAAATACCAGTGACTTCAACATAAAATATTTCTCTTCTGGGCTAAACCCGACAAACAAATTTCAGCGGTTTACATGAATATTTTATACATTATTTTGTTAAATTTTCACAAGAAATTCTCAAACTAAAATCTGATCTGGCTCGAATGAATGACGCCTTGTCTGCCGCAGTAATCGGTGTAATACCACGTGCCGTTGCTATCGGTGACGCCGGTCGAACCCAGGATATTGACGATCGTCCCGCGTGTCCGGGCGATGCAGAGAACTGCCCCGTTCGGCGCGGCGCGGATATTGGACGGCGGATCAATGATCGTTGCCGTTCTTGAATCGTCAGATTTCGGCGGCGGAGTTTGCGCGGCGTCCTTCTTTTTGGCTTCGAGAGCCTTGCGTTCATCTTCGAGTTTTTGGCGGTCTTTTTCGAGTTTGTCCTGCTGCTGTTTCAAATTTTGCGCGAGATTATCGTTGCCGGATTTTTGCTCGGTCGCAGAATTTTTGTTCGATTTGTCGGCGGAATTTGAAACACTGGCAATATTCGTGTCTTTTTTCCCCCCGGAATTTAAGCCGTAGATCACCAGACCGACGACCGCGCCGCCCGCGACGAGCGCAAAAAATCCGACGACCAACGCAATTAAAAGAGTGTTGCTTTTTTTTGTTTCGGGCGGCGGCGTAAAGGAAACCGGCGGAACAAATTGCTGGTGGCTTTGAGCCGTTGGCGGCGGCGCACTGCTGTAAACCGTCGGTGCGGGCACGGAACCGCTATACACCGTCGGCGTTTCATCCTGAAAAGTGAATGAATCGGAAACGGGAACGAGCGTCGAACCGTCCGAAAGGCAAAAATTCGTTTCGTCCCCGTAAACCTGTTCGCATTGCAGACATTTTTTCATACTTTTAATCAGCCGTTTTATAACATCAAAGCCGTCCGGTTTGCAAGATAAAAAATAACCGATATTCTTTTGAAATGAGTAATCTGGAAAAATTCTTCAATCGCTGCACGCAAATCGTTGATGAAGAACTAGACAAACTGATTCCGCCCGCCGCGACCGAACCGGCGCGGCTTTACGAAGCGGTTCGCTGGAGCCTTTTTGCGGGCGGCAAGCGTTTTCGTCCGGCGCTCGTGCTGGCGGTTGGCACGGCGTTCGGCGCCGGCGAAAACAAACTCGTGCGCTTTGCTTCGGCAATCGAGATGATTCACACCTATTCACTGATTCACGACGATCTGCCGGCGATGGATGATGACCGTTTGCGGCGCGGACGCGCTACTTGCCACATCAAATTCGATGAAGCGACGGCGATTTTGGCAGGCGATATTTTGCAGACTTTAGCGTTTCAGGCGATTGCCGACGATCAAGATTTATCCGAAAAAGTGCGCGTCAAACTGATCAGCGAACTTGCAAATTCGGCAGCCAAAATGGTTGCTGGACAGCAACTCGATCTCGACGGCGAAGGAAAGAAAATCTCGCTCGAAGATCTGGAAAAGATCCATCATAACAAAACCGGCGCGATGATTTCGGCGGCGGCGCGCAGCGGGGCGATCATCGCCGGAGCAAACGAAAGCGAGTTAAATTCGGTGACGAATTACGCTTCAAAACTCGGGCTGCTTTTTCAGATCACCGACGATCTTTTGGACATCACACAAAGCACGGAAGTTTTAGGCAAAACCGCCGGTAAAGACGAGCGGGCGGAAAAAGCGACTTATCCGAGCATTTACGGCATCGAAGAAACGCGCGAACTGGCGGAAAAGGTTCACGCCGAAGCCGTCGAGGAATTAAACGATCTCGAAAAACCGGTCGAAATCTTACGCGAAATTGCCGGGTTTATTCTCCGGCGAAAGTCATAGCGGATAAAAGATTTTACGGACATTTTTCGAGATTCTGCCGAATTCGTTTGAGGGCTGTTTCCTGCCAGCCGAGAAGTTTTTTCGCCGCTTGGAGCTCTTCCCAGAGCGTCAAGCTTTTTTGAAATTCGCCGCAGCCCTGCTGGTGAAATTCCGCATTTTGTTTTTGAACGGATAGTTTTTCGTAAACGTTTGCCAGATTTTCATGCGCGATCGTCAGGTCTATTTTGTGTTTAGAATCGCCGTTATAGTCCGCGACGAGAGTTTCGCCGACCGAAATCGCCTGTTTATAAAGCGGAATTGCCTTTTCCGGTTCGCCACTCGCCCTTTTGATTTCGCCGAGCAGCCGGTAGGCTTGGGCGATATTGGATTGGTAAGGCAGCGGATCGAGCGCCGACAGGTCAAGTAAAAGATCGAGCGATTTTTGCGAATAATCCCACGCCGACGCAAATTGTTTCCGCTCTTTCAGGTTAAAACTGACGGCGCGGTAGCTGACCGAGAGATCGCGTTTCGTTTGCGCGTCGTCGGGAAAAAGCTTGAGCCGGTCGGCGTCCAATCGGGCGGCGCGCTCGTAAAGCCCGATCGAATCCGCGTAATTATCGTCCTTGTCGAAAACCTGTCCGAGCCGTTTTAAGGTGATCGCCAGATTTCTCGCATAATCCGCGTTTTGCGGATTTTCGGCAAAGAGCTTTTCGCGCATTTCGAGCGATTTTTCGTAAAATGAGCGTGCCGCCGCCGTTTCCCGCAGTTCGTAATTTACGAAACCGAGATCAAAATATCCCTGCGCGAGACCGTTGCGAAATGCCGGCGCGGCGGGTGCGTTGGTAAACAGACTTTCGTAAATTTCGAACGCTTTTTGATACAAAGCCAGACTTTCCCGCTCATTTCCGCGCGTCATCAACACATTCGCGGTCTGTCCGTAACAGACGGCGAGCGCGAGCTTCCGGTCGGCATTTTGCGGTTCATTACCGGCGAGCGATTGGCGAATCGTCAAAGCCTTTCGATAATTTTCGAGCGCCGCTTCAACACGGCTGAGATTGCTTTCGTAAATATTCGATTGAACATAGGCGACTTTTTCGTAACCCGTGGCAATTTCCTCAAGTAATTCCGGCGGAGTTTCCTCATCTGCCATCAAATTGTTTAAAAATGCGACCGAATCGCGCACCATCCTTTCGCGCACTTCGGTCGAACGCGGCAGTTTGGTGATCGCGTCGTGATAGTCGAAGATGACGTTCCGCGCGATACTGCGAACTTCGGCAAAACGCCGGTCAGCCCGCGAGCGTTCGCGCCGCGCGACGATTGCCTGCCAGGTCGCGACCGAAATTCCGCCAAACAGCGAAAACAAAACCAGCGCGGCGGCAAAAACGCCGGTCTTGTGGCGTTTGACGTATTTTCCGAAGCGATATTTAAGAGTTTGCGGACGCGCCAGAATCGGCAAACCGCGTAAAAATCTCGAGATGTCTTCGGAAAATTGCTGCACCGAGCCGTAACGTTCCGCCGGTGTTTTCCGTAAAGCTCTCAGAATTATGTTATCCAAATCGCCGCGCAGACGGTTTTTCGGGATTTGAAATATGTGTGGGTCGCTGGCGGTCGTCCGATGTAAATTCTCGCTGGTTTCGCTCGGTCTCGGCGGCTCGGTTTCGCAGACGCTTTTGATAATTTCGTCAAACGATTTTCCCTTCACATCAAACGGACGATGCCGCGTCAGAAGTTCATAAAGAATCACGCCCAAACTGTAAACATCGGTCGCGGTCGTCACGTCTTTGCCCAAAATTTGTTCGGGCGAAGCATATTCGGGCGTGAACATTTTGCCGTGCGTTGCCGTGTTTGTCAGCTCCGAATCATCGTCCGAAAAAAGTTTGGCAATCCCGAAATCGAGCAGTTTTGCCGTGCCGTCGGCGGTCACTAAAATATTTGAAGGCTTTAGATCGCGATGAATGACAAGATTTTGATGCGCGTGTTCGACCGCGCCGCAGATTTGCCGAAAAATTTCAAGACGCCTTTCGAGCGAGAGATGATTTTCCTCGCAAAAACTGTCAAACGGTTTGCCGTCGACATATTCCATCACAAAAAACGGCACGCCTTCGCTCGCGATTCCGCCGTCAAGTAATTGAGCAATATGCGGGTGTTTGAGCCGCGAAAGAATTCGACGTTCGATCGCAAATCGTTTGAGAATCGACTCCGAGTCCATTCCGCGTTTGATGAGTTTGAGTGCGACTTTTTGTTTGAAATCGGAATTGACGCGTTCCGCCAGATAAACCGCTCCCATTCCGCCGGCACCGATCCGTTCGAGAATCAGATAATCTTCAATTTGCCTGCCGATGAAATCATCCTTTGTTTCGCGTTTGGCAACGCCATGTTCGATGAAAAGCGGTCGGGCAATAAAATCGGCGGCTTGCGCGTGCGCCGCGAGCAATTTTTCGACCTCCTCGCGAAGGTCGGCGGCAACCGCGCTTAAACGAACCTGGCGTTCCGCCAAAGACGCATCGACGACCGCCGAAAAAATTTCCTTAATGATCTTCCATCGCGCCGAATCCATTTTTTTTCTGGTTACGAAAGATTGGTTTCAATCTTTTTTCGCAAGTTTTTCAAGCTGCTCGCGGCAATTTTTAAGTGCTTCCGAAACCGCCGCTACCGCTTCGTTAACATCGACGTTGGCTGCCGGAAAAACATCTGTTTTGTTCTGATAGACTTTGTAAATTTGCAGACTTTGTTCATATTCCGCCCGCGCTTTTTCAAAAGCGGCAATGCGCTC
Organism: uncultured Acidobacteriota bacterium; assembly: GCA_902826505.1. Classification (GTDB taxonomy): domain Bacteria; phylum Acidobacteriota; class Blastocatellia; order Pyrinomonadales; family Pyrinomonadaceae; genus JAFDVJ01. Next base: position 4,238 of record CADEFG010000032.1, on the reverse strand, counting down.
GGTTTTTGTTGCCGCCGGCAATTTGGCAAAGTTTTCGTAAGTTTTGGCGATGCCTTCTTTTGCCATCGCGATTCGAAAATGCGTGGTCGAATCGGTTTGGTCAAGCGCGTATTTGGCTTCAAAAGTGCGAATCACCGAATTAAAAGCCTCGAGACTTTCGGTCGTATTGCCGGTTTCGGCGAGCGAAATGGCAAGACTTCCGCGAACTGCCGCCTGGTCTTGTTTTAACTGTTCATTGAGCGGATCTTGCGCGGCAAGCGGATCGAGAATTTCGAGCGCCTGCCGGTAATTTTCGATCGAAGCGGGCAGATTTCCGAGTTCATAGAACGTGTCGCCGAGATAGCTGAAAGACATTCCGAATTTCTGGCGGATGACCGAATTATTCGGATTGGCGGCGGAATGACGGCGACGCATCTCGATGACCTTTCGATAAACTTCCGGAGCTTCGGCGCGGCGCGTCTGGTTTGTCTCCAAAATCGCGGCAGTTCCTTCGATAAAATCGGCATGACTTTCCTGATATTCGACATTTTCGGGCGATTCTTTGAGCAGTTCTTCGATCATCCCGATTGCCTTCTGGCATAACGCCAGGCTTTCGTCGGTGTTTTCGGGCGTTCGCCCGCGCACCGCGATGTTACGGTAACTTTTCATCAAACGATAGCGAACGTCGCGCTCAGCCGCCGCGTTTTGCAGAATGTTTTCGCGCAGAGCAACGGCTTTTTGATAATAGCCGACGGCTTCGGTTTGATTTCCGTTGCCGAATTCAAAATCGGCGAGCTTGTCATAACTGACGGCGATTTGTTCGCCGTAACGCCAATCATTCGGAAAATCCAACCGCAGTTTTTCTTTGATTGCGAGGGCTTTGGCGTAGAATTCTTTAGCGGCAAGTGAATTTCCCAAACTCGGCGTAAAAAAGTTTCCCTTGATGTCGCCGAGCCGGTCGTAGGCTTTCGCGAGTTCGATCTGCAGATTCGGGTCAGCGGACTTTTCCGCCGCCAGATTATCGAGATATTCCGCGCCGTCATTGACCATTTTTTCACGAATCGCGGTCGAGCCGGGAAGCCGCTGAATACCGTCCTGATAATCGAAAAGCACGGCGTTGGCAAGTTTGCGAACCTGATTGAAACGCTCGTCGGCGCGCCGCCGTTCGCGGGTCGCGACGAACGCCTGCCAGACCGAAAAAAATGATAAAAGCAGAATCACCGCTGCGACCGCCGTCCCGATCCGGTTGCGCCCGATAAATTTTCTGAAACGATAAAGATTTGAATCGGCGGTCGCCCGCACCGGCAAACCGGCAAGATATCGATTGATGTCATCGCCGAATTCTTCAACCGAACGATAACGCTCGCTGGCATCTTTGCGGATCGCCTTGAGAATGATGTTGTCGAGATCGCCGCGCAGCGATTTTGGATTTTGGATTTTGGATTTCGGATTGGTCGGTTGGTCGCGGTTCGCGGTTCGCAGTTCGTTATTTGTCAAAGTCGCTTTTTCAAACTTCGGACTTTGGACTTTGGACTTTGAACTAACGACCAACGACGGGCGCAGCGGTTCGCGGGTCAAGATCTGTTCGGAAAATTCGTGCGGATTTTTGTTTTTGAAATTAAACGGTCGCACGCCCGTGAGCAGTTCGTAAAGCACGATACCCAGGCTGTAAACGTCCGTCGCGGTCGTCGTCAACTGTCCGCGCAGTTGCTCGGGACTCGCGTATTCGGGCGTCATCAGCCGAAAATTCGTGGCGGTGGCTTCGGTCGTCGAAGCATCCCAATCAGAGCTTAGAAGTTTGGCGATCCCGAAATCGAGCAGTTTCGGTTCGCCTTTTGCAGTCACGATAATGTTCGACGGTTTGATGTCGCGGTGGACGACCAGTTTTTGGTGCGCGTAGGAAATCGCCTGACAGACTTTGGCAAAAAGCGCGAGTCTTTCGCGGGCGTCAAACTCGTGATTTTCGCAAAATTTCTTGATGCTTTCGCCTTCGACATATTCCATCACGAAATACGGCACGCCGTTTGGAGTCGAACCGCCGTCGAGCAGCCGCGCGATAAAAGGATGTTCTAATTGGGCGAGAATCTGCCGCTCCATCAAAAAACGCTTGAGAACCGCCGTCGTGTCCATTCCGCGTTTGACCAATTTCAGCGCGACCTTTTGATTAAATTCTTCGCCGCGCTGTTCCGCCAAAAAAACCGCGCCCATGCCGCCTTCGCCGATCTTTTCCAAAATCACATAATCGTCGATCTGTCTGCCGCTAAAATCTTCTTCAAATTCTTTTTCCGACAAACCTTTTTCGACCAAGATCGGCGTGTTGATAAAATCTTCCGCCTGTTCATGGGCGATCAAAAGTTTTTCGACTTCGCGGCGAATCTCCGCATCTGAATCTGCCAGAAGCCTGCTGCGTTCCGGGAGCGGCAGCTCAACGACTTCCGAAAAGATTTGTTTGATGGTTTTCCATTTCGTCGGGTTCATAGCTTTTCAATCCACTACGCGAAAAAGAAACAGCAAACGGCTCAATCATTGTTGATTTTTTGATAAAGCCACGCCCGTGCAATCGCCCATTCGCGTTTGACGGTCGCCGGCGAAACTTTTAGAACTTCCGCCGTTTCCTCGATCGTCAAACCCGCAAAATAACGAAGCTCGACGACGCGGCATTGCTGGTCATCGAATTTTTCGAGTTCGTTTAGAGCCTCGTCGAGCGCGAGCAGATTTTGATTTTGTTCGGCGGAAACGGTCAGCGCGTTGTCGAGCGAAACTTTTTCCACGCCGTATTTTAAGGATTTTCGCTGGCGCGCCGCGTCGATCAAAATTCTTCGCATCGCCTGCGCGGCGATCGCAAAAAACTGTCCGCGATTTTCCCAGTCAACTTTTTTCTGGTCGGTCAGTTTGAAATAGGCTTCGTGGACGAGCTCGGTCGTTTGAATTGAAACCGCATGTTCGCGGTTTAAAAAACTTGCCGCGAGTCGCCGCAGTTCGTTATAAACGATCGGCAGAAGTTTATCCAAAACTTCACGGTTCGCGCCGCCATCGGCACCGCTAAGTTCTTGTAATAAAAGCGTAACTTCATTCGCCATAAAAACTTTGAGCCAATTTTAACATAAATTTCGCGTAGTGCTTCGACAGGAGAGATTTTATGAAAAATTCAGTTGTAATTTTAGCGGGTTTCATCTTCTTATTTTTGGCAATCAGCGGATCGCGGGCGGCAACTTTTACGGTGACGAAAACCGCCGATACGAACGACGGCGCGTGCAATGCCGATTGTTCATTAAGAGAAGCCTTTGTCGCCGCCGAAGCAAGCGGTTCGAGCGTTTTGCACCGGATCGAGTTTTCGGCATTTTTCGATACGCCGCGAACGATTGCGCTCACCCAGAGAATTTACAACGATTTTGCTCTGCGCGTCGAGCTAATCGGGCGCGGGAACCGTAATGTAACGCTGACGACGGCGGCGGGAAACGACGGCGGTTTATTCAGGTTGGGAATTGAATCTGTCCGTTTTTACAATCTCAGATTTGCGAACGCCGTCAAAACCAATTCGATTCAAGACGGCGGCGCGGCAATCAACGCGATCGGAAAAGGCAATCCGGTGACGGTTGAAAACTGTCTTTTTGAAAACAACACGACAAATCTTGAAGGCGGTGCAATTCATACACGCGGCATCACGCTGACCGTCAAAGATTCGACATTTCGCAATAATGATGCCGTTGACGGCGGCGGCGCGATTGTCAATCGCGGTTTAACTTTGATTAGCGGTTCGACCTTTACCGGCAATCAATCGCCGCTTGGGGCGGCGGTTCTCACTGAAGATTATTCCGCCAACGCGGCGATTACGAATTCGACTTTTTCCGCCAATCATTCGACAACAAACCCTTTCGGAAGCGGCAACAATATTATTTTTGCTTACGGATCATTGAATTTAACGAATGTTACGGTGGTGAACAACACGGGCGCGGCTTCGGGCGCGGCGGTCGAGGCACAATTATTTGCAGAGATAAATCTGACGAATTTGATAGTTTCGCAAAATCCGCTCGGAAACGTCATTAACGTCACGCAAACCGGACCGAATCTGATCGGCGGAAATCCGCTGCTCGGGGCGCTCTCCAACAATGGCGGCGAAACCGAAACAATGGCGTTGCTCCCGGGCAGTCCGGCGATTGATACCGGTGTGCCGGTAGTCGGGATTGTCACCGACCAGCGCGGCGTTTCGCGTCCGCAAGGCGCGGGCTTTGACCTCGGCGCGTTTGAGAAAGTGCAGG
>CADEFG010000031.1 GCA_902826505.1 uncultured Acidobacteriota bacterium | reverse complement strand
GCTAAATGCTTTGAAGGAAGATTTGCGCGGCGCCAGCAAGGCAAAAATCGTTCGATTGTAGAAGGCGGAAGTCAGAAGTCAGAAGTCGGAAAATATTCTAACTTCTGACTTCTGACTTCAACCTTCTGACTTCTATGTTAAAAATCCTGAACATCGTCGGGGCGCGTCCGAATTTTATGAAGATCGCGCCGATCGTGCGTGAGATGCGGCGGCGTGATTCGGAATTTCTGCCGCTCATCGTGCATACCGGACAGCATTACGACGAGGCGATGTCCGATTCGTTTTTTGTCGATCTCGGAATTCCCGCGCCCGATTATCATCTCGAAGTCGGCTCACACTCGCACGCCGTCCAAACCGCCAAAATAATGATCGCTTTTGAGCCGATTGTTTTAGAGGAAAAGCCCGATTGGGTGCTGGTTGTCGGCGATGTCAATTCGACGATCGCCTGCGCGCTGGTCTGTGCGAAACTCGGAATCAAAGTCGCGCACGTCGAAGCCGGACTTCGTTCGCGTGACCGGACGATGCCCGAAGAGATCAACCGTATTTTGACCGATTCGATCTCCGATCTGCTGCTCACAACATCTGAAGACGCGGACGAAAATCTCAAACAAGAGGGTATTTCCAACGATAAAATAAAATTCGTCGGCAACGTGATGATCGATTCGCTTTTTTATAATCTCGAAAAATCGAAAGAATCGAAAGCGCGTGAAAATCTAGAGTTAAACGATCAGGATTACGCCGTCTTGACGCTGCATCGCCCGTCGAATGTCGATGAAAAGGGAGTTTTTAGCGAACTGCTCGATGCCTTGGTTTCAATTTCCGAAAAGCTGCCCGTGATTTTCCCCGTTCACCCGCGAACGCGCGCAAATATCGAGAAATTCGGTTTTGCCGAACGCGTTGCAAACTCGAATATCAAGCTTATCGAGCCGCTTGGCTATCTTGATTTTATGAATCTTTATTCGGGCGCACGGCTGGTTCTAACCGATTCGGGCGGACTTCAGGAAGAAACGACCGCGCTCGGGATTCCGTGTCTGACCTTGCGCGAAAACACCGAACGACCGATCACGATCGCGCTTGGCACGAATATTCTGGTCGGTACAAATCCCGAAAAAATCAAACACGCCGCATTCTCGGTTCTGAACAACTCTTCAACCAAAACCGCAAAAATTCCGCCGCTCTGGGACGGACGCGCGGCGGAGCGAATCTGCGATGCCTTATTAGATGTTTAGCCTCGGAGCGTAAATTGATCTAAAATTCCCGACCCAGATCAGCAACCGATCATCATGCGGCAAATTCGACACGTTCGGCGCGGGATTCCGCCGTCCGGATCGAACAATAAAATCGTCAGGCAAGCCGGAAACAAATAGTTTTTCATTAAAAATGGTTTTTGATCTGTTTGGAAGATATAATCGAACAAACTTTTTAATTATCGAAAACTATCAAAGAACGAGATGAATTATTTGGAACGCGGAAATTTCTTCGGAAACACAAACCGGACAATCCATTTACCGGGCATTACCCTGACCGACACGGTTTATACGCATCGCTACGTTGATTGGCATTATCACGAAAACGCCTATTTTACTTTTATCTTGCAGGGCAAATTGATCGAAGGCAACAAGCAGGAAACTCACACTTGTTCAAACGGCAGTGTCTTGTTTCATAGCTGGCAGGAAGCGCATTACAATATCAAACCCGAAGGCTACACGAGAGGCTTTCACATCGAATTTGCAAAAAATTGTTTCGCCGATTTTTCTTTTGACATCAATCAGCTGCAAGGCAGTTTCAGCATTGCTGATCCGGATATTAAATTTCTGCTTTACAAGGCATTTCAGGAGACTGGATTTTCCGACGATGTCGCTTTTGCTTCATTGCAGATGCTGCTGTTTGAGATCTTCGGGCAAATGCTGAAATTTAATCAGGGCGCAAGCGAGCGGAAACCGCGATGGGTCAAGAAAATAAAGGAAATTTTAACCGAGTGTTATGCGGCAAAAATCTCGCTTCTTGCTTTGTCGAAAGAACTCGATCTTCATCCGGTGCATCTTTCGAGAGATTTTCGCAAGCATTTTGATTGCACCTTGAGCGAATATGTCAGAAAGATCCGCGTCGAAAAATCGCTCGCCCTGCTCGCGGACGAAGATCTTTCGCTGACGGAAATCGCGTTTGCGTGCGGTTTTGCCGACCAGAGTCATTTTTTGCGTTGTTTTAAACAGATCAACGGCGTGCGCCCTTCCAACTTTCGAAAGCTTTTTCACTCATAAAAAAACGCCCGATGTTAATTTCGTTCTATTTTAATTGGCGGATTGCCCTCAAAATAAAGTTGAGAGCAATCAACCGATGAAAATCAACCGCACAAAAAAACTAACATTTCTTATATTGATGATCGCGGCGGGCATTTTGGGAAAAGCCCAAACTCCCGCAAATCTGAACGACGGTTTGCCGGTTGGCGAACCTTCAACGGTCGGGATTGCCGCCGAAAAACTTCGCCGCGTCGAAGCCGACGAAGCCAAAGGCGAACTGAAAAATATGACGAGCGTGCTTGTTTCGAGACACGGAAAACTCGTTTATGAAAAATATTTTGGCGGTTTTGACGCCGATTCTCTGCACGACACGCGCTCGGCGACGAAGACCATTACCGGGATTTTGATCGGTCTGGCGATCGAAAATAAATTTATCGAATCTGAAAAAACGACGGTGACCAGATTTTTTTCCGACAAAAAGCCTTTCCAAAACGGGGACGCGAGAAAGGAAAAAATTACGATCGAAGATTTGTTGACGATGAGTTCGATGCTGGAATGCGACGACGAGAATCAATTTTCGCGCGGCAATGAAGAGCGGATGTATCTGATCGAAGACTATTTCAAGTTCGCGCTCGATTTGCCGGTCAGAGGTTTTCCGGCTTGGGCGACCAAACCGAAGGACGCACCCTACGGCAGAAGTTTCAGCTATTGCACGGCGGGCGTCGTTCTGCTCGGCGGAGTTTTAGAACGAAGCGCGAAAATGAAAGTCGATGACTTTGCGCGCAAATATTTATTCAACGAACTTGGAATCACCAAAGCCGAATGGCAAGTGACGCCGATGGGAATGCCGATGACCGGTGGCGGTTTGCGTCTTCGGAGCCGTGATTTTCTGAAGATCGCGCAGCTTTATCTCAACAAAGGAAAGCTGGGCGGCAGACAGCTGATCTCCAACGATTGGATAACGAAATCGACGACTCCGCACGCCAACGCCAGAGAAAATACGGATTATGGTTATCTCTGGTGGCTGCAAAAATTCGGCGCCAAAGGCAGCGAGTCTTTCGCCTACTATATGGCAGGAAACGGCGGCAGCAAAATCGCCGTTTTTCCCGAACTCGATCTGGTCGTGGTTATGACGAGTCGAATGTTTGGCTCGGTGAAAGGACATTTGCAAAGCGAAAAGATCCTTTCCGAATATATTGTTCCGGCAATTTATCGTTAAATCGAAACCGGTTTTATTGATTGGCTTCCGGCTTTTATTTAACGATAAACAAACGGGTTTGAAACAAACTTCAGAGCGGGCTCTGCACGAAAAGTCCGGGCGGTGCGTTCGGTAATCGGTAATCGAAAATCGAAAATCGAATAAAACCCTAGACCTTTAAGTGAACCGGACATTTTGCTTGACGATTGACGATTGACGGTTCCCGCGCTTGGTGACGTTTGTGTGCAAAGCTCTTCTCAACCTTGTAAAAGTCCCATCGGATTGATCCCGTATTTTTTGATCTTCGCATTCAGAGTCGTATTTTTGACGTTTAAAAGATGTGCCGCCTGACGTTGTCTGCCGTTGGTTTTTAAAAGCGCACAGCGAATCAGATCCATCTCAAAATTTTGAACTTCTTTTGCCAGATCGACCTTTTCGGAATTTTTGGCGCTGCCCTCGACCCGAAAGGCATCGAGCTCGCGTAAGATCGTTTGCGATAAAACCGTCAATACTTCGATCCGGTTGGTCGCCTGCGTTGAAAGTCGATTTTCAGCTTGACCTGAAATCGATAAAACTGCTTCTCGTTCGTTATTGTCCATAAATACCTCTTCAATTTTTTTATTCGACTGATTTGCTCAGACGGTGAAGAAAATTTCGCATAAAATTTAAAAAAAGTTATCAATTCTTTGGACAAAATCCATCAATTCTACATTAATTCTCAAAATTCATATTTTTCATAAAAGTATTGTCCGGTAAATTAGCTTGCCGGCAGGAAAGCTTTTTTGGGGCTTGTCAGGAGCAAGCCTTAAATTTTTGTTTGTCCCGAAAACTGCAAAAAATCGGCTCGGAACGGTTTATTCAACGAGGTCGGGAATATTTGGATTTCCAGCCGCGAGGTCGAATTCGCACATCTGCCGATCTTGGAATTGCGACGGCGCGGCTGTTTTTTCGGGTTTTTAAAGTTCGCGTTTGATGTCCGGCGCGAATTTTGAAGTTCGGCTGGCAGTTACTGCAAATCACGCTCTTTGAAAAAAATTTCAAAAAGATTTGAACTATCTTTCAAGATTTTAAAATCTAAAAAGTATCAAATGGATAAATGGATTTTGTCCATTTTTACAAAAATTGCCCGGAAGAGGTGTTTTATGACGACGGCAAAAAGCAATATTCTTTATTTCGATTTTCATAATTTTCGACTCGATTTAAAAAACGAACGATTATTGATCGGCGGCAAGCCTTTTGGGCTGACTCATAAGGCTTTTCAAATGCTCGAGATTCTGGTGCGAAATCATGGTCGGGTCGTTGAAAAGGACGAGCTCTTTTCGAAACTTTGGGCGGATAGTTTTGTCGAGGAAACAAATTTGACCCAGCATATCTATATTCTCCGGAAAACGCTCGAACAATCCTCGGCGGGAAAACAATTCATCGAAACGATTCCGAAACGCGGTTACCGTTTTAACGCGGAGGTCAAAGAAGTCTGTGAAACCGAAATCAGCGGCGACGAGCCGTCGTTCAATGAAATTTCGACGGAAACCCGGATATCTTCAAACTTATTAAATTTCGTTGACAAAATAGTCTTCGAAAACCGGCTCGGAAACGACGGCAAACAAAATTTCTTCCCGGAGATTCCGGCGGAAACAGAAAGTAATAAAATTAAAACCGGACGCCGGACGGTCGCGACGAATCTATCGGTGCTCGTCAATTTTCTCGGATCGGTTTATTTTCTTAGATTTTTCGGGGTCGTTGCGGCTATTTTGATCGGCGCGGGGTTAACCGGATATTTTGTTTATCGATCGAACCCGCAGCCGGTCGCGCCCACCGCCAGATCGATCGCCATTTTGCCGCTCAAAACGATCGGCAAGGACAGCCAGAACGAAAAACTCGGTTTAGGAATGTCGGACGCGATCATCGTTCGCCTCAGCAAATTGCAGCAAATTCTCGTGCGACCGACCAGCGCGGTTTTTCGCTTTACCGAGCAAACCGATTTCAACAGCTCGGAAGTTGGTCGGAAACTCGGCGTTGAGACGGTTTTAGAGGGAACTGTCCAGCGTGACGACGAGCGCGTCCGCGTTTCCGTTCAGCTGATCCGCGTGGCGGACGGAAAACCGCTCTGGGCAGAAAACTTTGACGAAAAATTCACCGATATTTTCGCGCTTCAGGATACGATTTCGGCAAAGGTCGCGCGGTCGCTTTCGCTTAATCTCAACCAAAAGGACGATCAAATTTATTTTGCTAAAGAAACGACGAACACCGAAGCTTACCAAGCCTATCTGCTCGGAGTTTATTTCTGGAACACGCGAACAAAGGATGATTTGCAAAAAGCCGTCGATCATTTCAAGCGGGCGGTCGAACTTGACCCGAATTATGCTCTGGCGTATGCCGGCTTAGCCGATTCCTACAATATGCAGTTTTTTTACGGACACGCGCCGCGTGAAGAATCATTCCGAAAGGCGAAGGACGCGGCACTCAAAGCGCTTGAGCTGGACGAAACGCTCGCCCAGGCGCATATCGCGCTTTCAAATATTCAGATCGTTTCGGAAAAAAATTACCAGTCAAGTCTTCAATCAGTGGAACGCGCCGTGAAATTTTCGCCCTACAATGCCACCGCCCGGCTGCGTTATGCCTGGGCGCTTTTGCGCGGGCGGCGGCTTGACGAAGCCGTGCGGGAAATGCGTTTGGCACAGGAATACGACCCGCTCTCAGCGGTCAATAATGAGGCTTTGTGCGCGATGCTGCTTTTCAAAAGAAAGTTTGACGAGGCGCTCAATTTTTGTCAGCGCGCTTCGGAAATAAATCCGAATACGCCGACCATTCCGCAATCAATGGCAAATGCGCGTTTTTTCAAGGGCGAACGCGAAAGGGCGATCGCCGAGCTTGAATCATTTATCAACGTAAATCCGCAAAGTTACGCGGAACTCGGCACGCTCGGTTATTTTTACGCCGAGACGGGAACTATCCGGAAAGCCGAAAAGATTGTCGAAACCTTGCGCCGGGCAGCGAGAGATCGTCCGGGTTTCTATAACGATCTGGCAGTCCTCAGCTATGCGCTCGGACGAAAAACGGAAGCCTTCGGCTATCTTGAAAAGTCTATGGAAAACGGCTCGTTGACAAATTTCGCATTGTTCGATCCGACCTTCGATGCGCTCAGAGCCGATCCGCGGTATGAAGAATTAATCAAAAGAAAAGATTACAAAGATCTGCCGGATAAATTTTAGTTTTATGGAGAAATGAAGAATTATGAAAATTATTAAATTTTGGCGGCTTTTGTTTTTTTTACCGGTCGTTTTAATTCTCGGACCGCAAACAATTGCGGCAAGCAACATTACCGGGATCGTTTATGATAATCGCAAAAACCCGCTCGCGGACGTTGACATCGAACTTTTGGACGATCTGTCCAGAGTCCAGAGCCGGACAAAAACCGACGGGAGCGGAAGATACGAATTCAGAGGGCTTAGCGACGGAAGATTTATCCTTCGGGTTCTGCCTTTCAGATTTGATTATGAACAGCAGGAGCAATCTGTCGAACTGGCTTCGGTGAGCGCCGCCAGTACGGGCGCTCGCTCGCAAGGCGCGGCTTCCGCTTCCTCGGCGACCACCATTCAGGATTTTTACCTGCTGCCCAAAAAGGGAAGTGTCGGTGAGGTCGAAGCAAGTTTGCTTTTTGCGCAGGAAATTCCGAAAGAAGCTCGGTCCAGCTACGATAAAGCGATCGATGATTTTGCCAATAAACGAACCGCCGCCGGAATTACCAATCTCAAACAGGCAATTGAGCGGTTTCCGGATTATTTTCTGGCATTGCAAAGATTAGGCAGGGAATACGTTCTCAGCGGGAATTTTGCGGAGGCGGTTCCGCTATTGGCGAAAGCTGCCGATGTTAATCAAAAAAGTCCTTTGACCTTTTACAGTCTCGGTTATGCTTTGCAAAAGCTCGGGTATCATAAAGCCGCGGTCGTTGCCTTGAAGCAGGCTGCCTTTTTAAGCCCGTCGTCGGCATCGATCTTCTTTAGTTTGGGAACCAGCGAACGGCTCGAAGGACAATTTACCGAAGCCGAATCGCATCTGCTCAAAGCAAGAAAACTTTCACAAGGAAAAATTCCCGATATTCACTGGCAGCTGGCATTGCTTTATGGCGAGAATCTGAAACGATATGCCGAAGCGGCGGATGAACTCGAACAGTTTTTAAAGGAAAAACCGGCTGCCCGGGACGCGTTAAAAATAAAACAGTTAATTCAAAAATTCCGCGAAATGGCAAAAACGAAATAAAAAAAGCCCGTCCGAAAGACGGGCTTTAAATTTCTTCCAAAATTTATTTTAGAAGAAAAGGCGAAAACCAAATCTGACTTCGCGCGGAATCTGGTAAAGATTCGACACATTGTAATCATTGCGTTCTCTCGTACTCCGACTCGCCGCTAAATCGTTCAAGACGAATTGCCGAACGCCGCCATTGAAGATTCTTCTGATCGCGGTTAATTCGTTCGTGCATTCGGCGGCGGGACAAACGCCCCGGCGCAGCGTCGAATCGGAAAAGTTCGAAACGGAAAGAAGCGTTTGACGACCCAGTTCATTCTTTTCATCGAAAAGGTTTCGAATATTCAGATAGGGCTGGATTGAAAACCGGTTGTCTCTTCCAAACTTATAGGTATGTTTGATGGAGAAATCGGTTTCCGTGAACATTTCCGTTCTGCCCAAATCGCCCCGGCTGTTGAGAATCGCCGAGGCGACCTGGAAAAAGCTCCAATTCGTCGTTAAAGGCGTGCCGGATTGAAAACTGGTAAAGAAAGAAACGTCCGTGCTGTTCGTTTTACTGCCTTTCCAGTCAAAGATATATCCGCCAAAGGCTTTGAAAACATGCGGACGATCCGTTGCCAGTCTTCCGTTGTCCGGTTCGCCATCGGCGTTATAACCCAGAAACGGCAGGTCAAAAAAGCGATTGACGTTCGGGCTCGACCGACCGGCTTCGTCAGAACTCGCGAGTCCCGAGTAATTTCCGTATAGACGGCTCAGCGTGTAGCTCGCATTGAAGAACCAGTTGTTGCTCAAACGTTTGTCAAGGCGAACTTCAAATGCCCGGTAATCACGAACGGCTTTCGTGCACGGAAAACCGTTTTGGGTCGCGACTTCGCAGGAAAGACCGAAACCGGGATTGCCGATCACATAGGCTTCGCTGCCGCCGGCATTCGGAATTCCGATATCTTCGATCGCCCGGTCGACCTGCTTTTGTGTAAAGCGCGCACTGATCAGCAATTTGTTCGATAATTGATGCTCAAACCCGATCGTATATTCGCTTTGCCGTGCGGCTTTCATATTCGGATCGACCGCTCCGCCAATATCGATCCCGCTGCCCGAGTTTGAGGGAATTCGGAAATCCTGTTGACAAACCGACCAACCGTTGCCGATCGGCGCGGTTAATGCGCAATCGGTTCCGCCGGCGCGGTCGCCGGGATTGCTTCCGAGGATATTGAGCCGGGTATAATTGGTATAAGCGGCTCCACGGCTCGGCAGAATTTCAAACCAGTCGCGGCGGAAGAAATCACCGCCGAACGAACCGCGCGGCAGTTGATACTTAAAGCGGTCGTAAAACCATCCGTAGCTCGCAAATAGCTTTGTTTTACCGTTGCCGAAGACATCGAAAGCAAAGCCCAAACGCGGCGCGAGCTTGTCGCCCAAACCAAATTTGATGCCCGGATTGTCAGCGTTAAAGCTCGGCACGTCTTCGATCTCGGCGCGCAGTCCCAAATTCAAAGTCAAGCGATTGGCAATCTGCCAGGAATCCTGAATAAAGAAGCCCTGGCTGGCGCTGCTCGCGACTCCGATGGTTTGAAAGCGCTGCAAAAATCCGGCACCGAGCGCATCGGCAGACGGCGTTTGACCGGTAAAGTTGTCGATCGTCAGTCCGTAATAAAGCGTCACTTGCCCCGAAGCGGCATAACCTTGATCGACCTTATTACTGATCCCGTTATATTGGTAGCCGAATTTAAAGTTATGACGACCGCCGGCATTGACGCCGACAAGGTTTGCATCCGCGTCGAAGGTCGTCCGGTAAGAAGCGTCAAAAGCGTTTTGGAAATTGGTCGGAAAATTGACAAAGCCGGGACTGCAGCCCGAACCCGGAACATTTTGCGGCGCACCCGCCGAATTACAGTTATATCTAAGCGAGTTCGGAACTCCGTATGATTGAAGCTTTTGGTTAAGAAAACTTCGACCGGCGCGGAAATTCAAAATTAAATTGCTCAGTGCCGAGTAGGTAACCTGCCCGTTGAGACTGTTCGAATTCTGTCTGCCGCCTTGATTATTGTAAAATTCTTCCGCCGAAATGATCGGTCCGTTGGGGTTCAGGGTCGATTGCGTCGCCAAACCGGATTGCGTCGTAATGGTCGTTCCGCCATAACCGAGCGAAGCGCCTTTTTCGATGATCGGATTCCAGAGAAATGTTCCGTACATCCGAAGTTTCGAGGTCGGCTGGGCATCCAACCGGAAAAATGCTTCTTCGACTTTGAATTCATAAGCCAGATTCTGAGTTCTTTCCAACCGTCGGACAGCCGGATTTGCCGAAGAAACGTTTCTTCCCAGCGCATCGAATGTATTCGGGTCAATAAAGAAGGGAACATCGGCATTCGATTTATTAATTTGCGGCGCATAAACTCCCGAGAACCACACTTTGTTCTTATAAAGCGGTCCGCTCAAGCTCGCTACCGGAAAGAAGCTCGTGCCGCCAAGTTTGACGGGAATGTATTGCTCAAAACCGGTCGTGCTGTTATTGAAACGGTTTAAGAACGGTCGCGGCGAGCCTTGTATTTTACCCGGAAGAAACGATGCGCCGAAGTTTCCGCGCCATTGGTCGTTGCCGCCCGCCGTCACGACGTTGATGACGCCGCCGGTCGCGCCGCCGTATTCGGCTTCGAAACCGGTTGATTTGATCTGCACTTCCTGAACCAGTTCAAAAGGAATATTGTTGTTTGAATTTAATTGACCGGTATTGAAGTTCGTCACTTCCTGCCCGTCGATCACGAATACGTTTTCCGCACCCGAAGCGCCGTCAACCTGAAATCCGGCGGCGAGCGGTTCGTTGCGAACGTTCGGCGCCGTTTTTAGTAAACTGGTAAAAGTCGTTCCTTTCGGCAGGGCATCGATGACCATCGACGTAATATTGGTTGAAAGTTTTGATTCACTGGTGTCGATCGTCGTTGAATCTCCCGAAGTTACGTCAACGACACTCGTTCCCGACCCGACCGTTAATTTGATATTTGTTTGGGTCGCCCGACCGAGGGTCACATTTATCTCGGCAGCGGTGCTTTTAAAACCCTTTGCCTCGGGAATTGTCACTCGGTAATTCCCGACCGGAATACTGGTCACAAAAAAGTAACCGTTATCGTCGGTCGCGACGGTTCTGTTAAAGCCGGTTGTCGAGCCGATGCTTTGGATCGTCACCGAAATGCCCGGGACAACCGCATCGTTCGGATCTCTGACGGTTCCTTCAATGCTGCCGGTGGTTTCCTGACCGAAGGCAATTGCCGAAAGACAAAAAACGAGGGTCAAAACCAGCGATATATTTTTTATCGTTTTAATCATTTAAATCTCCTTGTCTGCTGAATTTTAGAATGCAGAGATCAGGTCGGTTTTTGTCGTGTACGATAATTTGGATTTTATCTAAACTATTGAAACTACCTGACTTGCAGTCACAGTAAGACAAGCAAATTTAAAGCCATTGGAGCCGCTTCAGAAAGGAAAGCAGGCTTCACTAAAGGTTGTTAAATAAAAATCGGCGGGGCTTGGTTGAACGAAATGCATTTTTTTCAAATTTTTGTAGAAAACCTTGAGATATTGAAAAAATGCGGGAAACAAGAAATCTAATCGTCCGTATTTTTTGCAAAATATTGGGCACGATTTTCAAATGGTCTATCAAACCCGCGACATCGAGGTCAGATATTTAACGGATGGAAGTTGCGGAAGCCCGGCGCGGGGTTTCAATCAAGATTCTTCCATCAATTTTGCAAACTGCGGGTCTTCGCGGATTGCTTTCCAGAGCGGGTCGTTGTTAAAGGTCAAAGTCAAAATGGATTTGCTCTCATAAGCCTTTTTAAAGTATTTATAGGCTTCGTCTTTTCTGCCGAGTTCATAAATTAAAACCGCCAGCTCGCGATTTATATGCTGATCTTTTTCGGCTTCCGGTTTTAATTGCGCGACGATCGTTTCGGCTGCCTTGATATTTCCCGATCTGACATAAAAATAACCTAGAGCGGCGAGCGCGGAATTTTTATCTTCTCCTCGTTCCAGATCGAGCTTTGCCTGCGCGATCGCTTCGTCCGGGTTGCCGTTGAAAAAATAAGCGAAAGCCAGAGAAAGGCGGTTATCAGCCGTATTTGGTGAAATTTCGACCGCTCTCCGGCAGAGTTTGACGGCTTCCGGGAAATTCTCGCGGTAAATCTGCATATTGCACAGCGCACCGTTTGTGACGGGCGAAAGCGGGTCGTATTCCTGCGCCAGTTTCATTTCGTTGAGCGAGAGGTCATTTTTCCCTAATCTGAGCAAAAACCACGAATAACGAATGCGAACCGTCGAATTGTAGGGCGCGCGTTCGACGGCGGCTTCCAGATAGCGTTCCGTCAGGTCGAGGTTTCCGGCTTGAATCTGAACCGCCGCCAGCGCGAGATACGCCTCGGCGATCGAATCATCGAGCGCCAGCGCCTTCATCGCATGTGTGCGAACTTGTTCGTAAAGCTCCGTACTATTGGAAGAATTGTAATATGTAATTAAATGCTCGGTATCGGCGAGCATCGCATACGCACGGGCAAATTCCGGATCGAGTTTGACGGCGTTTTCAAAATATCGTTTTGCTTTTTCCAGATTTTCCTGAGTTCTGGTGTTCCACAGGTAAAACCCGAGCTGGTAAGCTTCGAACGCTTCAACATTGTTCGTCATTCGCTGGTTGAGTTGTTTTTCCTGTTCAGGCGTAAGTTTGAGCGCCAATGAATGAGCAAGTTTGCTTGAAATCGAATCCTGCAGCGCAAAAATATCCGCCGATTTTTCGTCGAACGTTTCCGCCCAGAGCGGTTTGCCGTCCGCGACGCCGGTTAGTTGGACGGTAACCCGAACGCGGTCGCCGTCATACTGGATCGTTCCGCCTAAGACGGCATCGACATTCAGTTCACGTCCTGCCGTGATTGCGTTGACGGCGGGCTGCTCGGTAAAACGAAAAACCGCGCTGGTCGGACGGACGGGCATTTTCTGAAGTTTGCTCAAGCGGGTGATTACTGCGTCCGTCAATCCAAAACTGAGCCTTTTATCGCGGTCTTGCTCGCCGATAGTTTGAAACGGTAAAACCGCGATCGAATTTATCGGCGGGGCGGTTGAATTTTCGCGAGTTTTAAAATAGCTGAATGCCGCCAATGAAATCAGGACGATCACGGTTAAGCCAAGCGCCATTTTTCGGGCATTTTTTGAAACAAGTAAAAGAAAACCGGGCGATTTATTTTTTGAACCGGAATTTGAAACTGCGGCTGAGTTATTCTGATTTTCCGGTTCATCGCTGTTGTGAATACGAAAATCGGCTTTGATCTCGGTGTGAATGATTTTTTCGATGACGAACGTTTCCTCATTAGTGACGAATTCGTTGACATCGGCGACCACTTTATAACCGCGGCGCGGAACGGTTTCAATAAACTGCTTGCCGTTTTCCAATGTTCCGAGCGTTTTGCGAAGCGTTGAAATATTCTGCGCGAGCGTTCCTTCCTCGACATAAATATCGGTCCAGACTTCGTTGAAAAAAATCTCCTTATCAACGACTTTTCCCCGGTTTTTCAGCAAAACCACCAAAGTTTCAAAGGCTTTCGGCGTGATTTGAACAATCTCCGGACCTTTTTTCAAGGTTCCGCCGTCAACGTCCAGTTGAAACCCGTTGAATTGATAAAGACGATTTGTTTTTTCTTTCATACGATTTTCAAAATTATTTCAAATCATTGCCTTGCTGCCGGGACATCCGTCAAAAAATAGTTTAATTATTTTTACAAATCCAAGTTTGGATGATTGACGAACTTTCTCAGCAAGCCGGAACTAAATGCTCATTCGATCAACCCGGGCTGTTTCTAAATGCCAGAAATCAAAGCCTGTTAGAACAATTAATTTTTATAATAAATACGTTAGGTGCGGCTTAAAAAAACTTGATGAACAATATTGGATGCCGCCGATGGGCTAAATTTTGCCAGAACCGAAATGAATTTTTTTTAGCTGCCTTGATTTTTGTAAAAATAAAAACGGACCGCGAACATTGGTTTTTTATTATTCGAGCCGCACCGGACAAGTCGTCAAACGCGCCGCGATCGATTACGAAGGTATTGCGCCGCTGCCGTTGGGAATTATGGCTGTTCTGCGTCTGGTTGCGGAAAAATAGTGAGATGCCTGGTTCTTATAGCAATTCTCTGGTCAATGAATGGCAATTTCCAGCCAAGACGCGCGTCTTGGCTGGAAAATTTGTGTGATTTAATTACTCAAGAATTGCTCTGAGTTTTTTTGAATGCTTTGCGTTTGGCTGTAAAAGTTATTTTTTAGCCGCCTCGCCTTCCATTGGATAACCGGCGGTTTTCCATGCCTGAGTTCCGCCGACAAGCGCAAAAGCATTTCCGATTCCTTTTTCTTTTAATTTAGTGACCAGACCGGCACTTGTGTGTTCAGCCGGTCAGGAACAGTAAGCGATAATTTTTTTACCGGTCGGAATTTCTTTGTATTTGGCTTCAAAAGTATCCGCTGAAATATTGATCGCGCCTTTGATATGTTCTTGTTTAAAGCTTGCTTCGGCGCGGGTGTCGATAAAGATCACGGTTCCCTCGTCGAACGCTTTTTTGGCGTCCGCCAGCGAAATGCGCGGCGCATCGTCGGCGGTTGCTTCGGCGGGCGCATTCGGATTGTCTTTGGCAATCTCGGCGGTTGTGTTATTGCATTGCAGTAATGAAAAAGCGAAGACAAAAATTACTGCAAGCGTTGAAAAAATCTGCATTTTTTACTCCTTTTATTTAATAAAATTCCTTTAACTATTATCGATCGTTGGCTTGCCGTTGGCAATCAGCGTCGGATATTTGCCGTTCCAGCAGGCGACGCACGACGATTTCGGCTCTAAACCGATCGCTTCGAGCATTCCCTTGAGCGAGAGATAACCTAGGCTGTCAGCCTCGATATAACGGCAAACTTCGGCGACCGACATTTGCGCGGCGATCAGATCGGCTTTGCGCGGCGTATCGACGCCGTAATAACAGGGCGAGATCGTCGGCGGACACGAAATCCGCATATGAACTTCCTTTGCGCCGGCTTCTCTGACCATCTGGACGATCTTTTTCGAGGTCGTTCCGCGGACGATCGAATCGTCAACCAGAATGATCTTTTTACCCGCGATCAAATCCTTGATCGGATTGAGTTTCAAACGGACGCCGAACGAACGGATGCTCTGCGACGGTTCGATAAATGTGCGCCCGACGTAATGATTGCGGATGATCGCCTGCCGGAAATTGATGCCCGATTGACGCGCATAACCGATCGCTGCCGCGACGCCCGAATCGGGAACCGGCACGACGAGCGCATCGTCCGGGTCGGCGATCGGATGTTCGACGGCGAGCTGTTTGCCCATCAAATGGCGCGACTGATTGACCGAACGCCCGAAGATCGTCGAATCGGGGCGCGAAAAATAGACGTGTTCGAACGAACAAACCGAAATCGTTTTTTCATCGAACGGAAAAAACGAATGAAGCCCGTTTTTGTCGACGACGAGCATTTCGCCCGCCTTGATCTCGCGCACATACTCGGCATCGATCAGATCGAACGCGCAGGTTTCCGACGCAACGCACCACGCGTCTTTGAGTTTCCCGAGAACGAGCGGTCGAAATCCGCGCGGGTCGCGCACCGCCACGAGCGAATCGGGCGTTAAAAACAGCAGCGAAAACGCGCCTTCGGTTTTTTTCAAAACCTGTTTGGCGGCTTCGATCGCGTTGGCAGCGCGGGTTCGGGCAATGCTGTGAAGAATCGTTTCGGTATCGGACGTCGAAGAAAAGATCGCGCCGGCTTGTTCGAGTTCCTTGCGGCTTTCACCCGCAAACGGCAGATTTCCGTTATGACAGACGGCAATTTGCCCGTGCTGGCAGGTGACCGCAAACGGCTGAACTTCCTTGATCGTGTTTTTTCCGGCGGTCGAATAGCGCGTGTGTCCGATCGCGCTCGTCCCGACCAGCGTTTTCAAAACGTCTTCGGTCAAAACATCGGCGACCAACCCTTGCGAACGAAACTGGTGCAGATCTTCGCCGTCCGACGAGACGATTCCGCACGCTTCCTGCCCGCGATGCTGGAGCGCAAAAAGTCCGAGCTGCGTCAAGGTCGAAGCTTCCGAATGTCCGAACACCCCGAAAATGCCGCATTCTTCGTGAAATTTATCGAGAATTAAATCCATTATCAATATTTTGCCACAGAGTTCACCGAGTTCACAGAGCAAAAAGAATTTTAATAGACGGATTCCCCGGTTGAGCGTGTCAGGTTCGGTCGAATTGCGCCGGAAAATTTTGCAAACTTGGAAAAAAATTAAATCCGGTTTGCGCTAATTTTTCCGGATGAAAAATCCGCACAGGGTTTAGCTGTGCGGATTTTCGCTGGAAGTGAGAAACATTATTTTTGACCGGTTACAATCATCTTTTTAACGTTTTTGCGCGGATAATATTTGAGTATGGCGAATTTCCGGATGAATTGGCGGCTCTCACGCGGAAACGGTAGATTGTATTTCCCGCCAAACCCGAGTTTGTATAATTGGTCGCGGTTCCCGAAACGGCGGCGACTTGCGAAAAATTAT
>CADEFG010000030.1:7611-16286 GCA_902826505.1 uncultured Acidobacteriota bacterium | reverse complement strand
TCTATTTTCGATTATACCGAAACGCTTTGAACCGGTGAACTAAAATTTCAAAGTTGAAGTAAAATGTCTCTGAAATGAAAGCTGAAAACGATTCAAAGCACCGGGCAATTTCGGAAAACGTCAAAATTCTTGATTTCGACGCGCAATATGCCGACGACGTTTTGAATATTCAAACCGAATGCGGGCTGAGCATTTGGTCGAAAAACGATTATCTCGGCGAACTCGAAAGAGCGGATTCAATTTTCAAAATCGCCCGGACGGCGGACGAAAAAATCGTCGGTTTCGCGCTTGCCCGGTTGCTCATCGGCGCTGGCGGTCAAAACGATTCGGCAATTATCGCGTTCGATTCGTCGGAGATCTTAAACATCGCCGTCAGCAATTCATTTCAGCACAAAGGCATCGGGCAAAAGATTTTCGACGCGATCTTGGGCGAACTCAGAAGTAAAAATATCAAGGAAATCTGGCTCGAAGTCAGACAATCGAACGCGAGCGCGATCAATTTTTATCGAAATAACAGCTTTGAATTGCAGTTCGAAAGAAAAAACTATTATTCCGATCCGCTGGAAAACGCCTGTGTTTTTCAGCGAATTATAAATCACTGAATAATTCGTCAGCACCGAAATTTATTTAATGCGCGGGCGTTTTTTCGATCGGAGCAACTTTCGCGCCCGCGAATTCGACCCGTTCGCCCGTCAATGAAAAATGAATGCCCTGCGCCGCGAGCTTGCCCATCTGCGAAGCGTCAACCGCTTCGGCGCCGCCGTTGACGCAATCGCCGCCCGCGAAAATGCGCGGATTCGATGTCTGCATCAAATCGTTGACGCGGGCGCGCTGCTTTTCGTCGGTTTCGACGCCGACCGATTGCAAAAATCCGACCTGCTTTTGCTGTCCGATGGCAAGAATTACCAGATCGCAAGGCATTTCAAATTCGCCGCCGTTTTTCCGCAAACGCAAAGATTCGACGTGCGAATTTCCAACGATCGCGACCGGCACGGTTTCCCACATAAATTCGATGCCGTCCTTTTTCGCCAGCTCGTATTCGTAAGCGTAGGCGGAAATGTCTTTTTCGGTGCGGCGGTAGATCATCAAAACGCGTTCCGCGCCGAGTCGTTTGGCTTGCGTAACGGCATCGATCGCCGTGTTGCCGGCGCCGATCACGGCGATTGTGCGCCCGAGCGGAACGGATTGCCAAACGCGCGTTTTAACCCGTTCGATAAAGTGCAGCGCGTCCACGACGCCTTCCAAATCTTCGCCTTCGATGTTCAATTTATTCGTTGCGCCAAGCCCGATCGCCAGAAAAACTGCGTCGTGTTTGCTTAAAAGATCGGAATCATCAAAGTTGGCGGATAATTTGACGAGTCTCGCTTTTTGTTCGCCCGCGAGTGCCGGCGGATTTTGCATGACGGCGATCTCGCAGTTTAATTCAAACTTGACGCCGAGCCGCGCAACCTGTTCGACTTCATCGAGCGAAGTTTTCTGCGGCATTTTATATTCCGCCATCCCGTAGGTGTCGAGACCGCCGGCGAGCGGTTTGCGTTCGTAAACGGTCACATCGTAACCAAGCCGCGCCAAGTAAGTTGCGCACGAAAGTCCCGCCGGACCCGAACCGATAATGCCGACCGATTTACCGTTCGGTTCGCCTTTTTGAAAGATTTGTTTGTTATTTTCAATCGCGTAATCGGTCGCATAACGCTGCAGTCGTCCTATCTCGATCGGCTTGTGCCTCAAGGGTTTCTCAACGCACGCGCCTTCGCACAAAACTTCGACCGGGCAAACCCGCGCACAACTGGCTCCGATCGGATTCGCGTCGAAAATTACCCGCGCTGAACCATGCAGATTTCCGGACGCGATCTTTTTGATAAAACTCGGCACGTCGATATGCGTCGGACACGCATGTGCACACGGCGCATCAAAACAATATAGACAGCGGTTCGCTTCAAAGATCGCTTCCGCTTTTGATAAAGGCGGGTTGATCTCGGCAAAGTTTTGTTCGATTTGTTCGATTGAAATTTCACTCATACTTTAAAAATCAAGACGGCAAACGTTAGTTTCGGGTTTTTGTTCTAAATTTAGGATCGTTTTTTCATCCGATTCCGCTGATTCAATTTTGTTTAGTCCGCGAAAAGCTTTCGCCCGGAAAACAAAATACTGCGGACATCGCTCGTTTTCATTAATCGCCGCCGAAAAATCGGCAATCGCTTTTTCGGTTTCGCCGGTTTCAAGATAAGCCTTGCCGCGTTTGAAATACGCATCTTCGGTAAATTTGTAGAATGAATCTCCGGTGGATTTTTCGATCCTGAGCGTATATTTGGCGATCGCGGTCCGGTAATCGCCTTTGGAAATATATAAATCTCCGAGATAGACGTTAAACCGGCTGCCGTTAATCGAATTTGCGGCGGCTTCGACGTTTCCGATCGCGCGGTCGATCAAGTTCAGGTTAGCGAGCGCGCGTCCCCATTCAAAACTTTTCAACGCCGAACCGTAAGGAACCGCCGGCAAATACCACGTTTTCTCAAAAGTTTCATTCGCCGTTTTATATTCGCCGAGCCGCGAAGCCGCAATGCCTTTTCGCTCATAAAGCCCGGTGATTTCCGATTCTTCGATTTTGAATTCGGTTTGCGCCGCGCGTCGGGCGATTATAAAGTTGATGTATTTATCCCAAAACGAAAGCAAAACCGTCTGCTTTTTACTCTCGATCAGGGCTTTCGAGATGACGCGGTTCGAACTTGATTCCGATTCAGTGTAATAAAGCACTTTGTGATAAATATTCTTTAACGCCGAATCCTGATAAACGTTTTGCCAATACGGAGTTTTCGCGCGTTTCGAAGCTTCCAGATAATCTTTTTCCGCGCCTTCGAAACCCTTGTTCGTGAATAAAACCGAGTCGATTTCCGACCACGAAATCTTTTCGCCTTTCTGCACGCGTTCTAAAAACTTTGATTCATTTAACGCCTGATCCCAAATTTGATTGTAATGAAAGGCGCGCGAAGCAAAATAGTCGGCGCGCGGGTTTAAGGCAATCGCTTTATCAAAATCGGCTAAGGCTTTTTCGCTTGTTCCGCGTTCATAGACGGTGTTTTTATATTCCATCAACGGACCGAACATCGCAAATATCTGCCGGTAAATTTCTCCGCGCCGGTAATATAGATCCGCTCTTGACGGCGCAAGCTTGATCGCCTGCGTCAGCCTTTTGATTTCTTTTAAGCCGAATTTAACCAGATTTTGTTTGATCATTTCGACCGAAGGGCATTTCGAAGCCGGTTCGCAATTTTGCCCGAACGAACCGGCGCATAAAAATAACATCAGAACGATTGTTTTCACACCGTAAACTAAATTTTTCATACTGCCTCCGTTTGGAAATACCAATGATGTTCTTTTTCAAAACCGCTCGAAAAATCAACAAAACTTCTAAATCTCGGCATCGGCTTCGATCTCGATGAGCATTTGCGGGTCGATCAATTTCGAGACTTCGACCATCGTCGTTGCGGGCATGATCTCACCGAAAAATTCGCCGTGCGCTCTGCCGAATTCTTCCCAGCGCGAAATGTCGGTAACGAACATTCTGGTTCGAACGACATTTTCAAGTGTCGCGCCCAAAGCCTTTAACGCTTTTTCGATGTTTTTTATAACTTGCACCGTTTGCGCGTAAGCATCGCCCACGCCGACGATCTCGCTGTTTTCGCCCGTCGCGGTCGTGCCCGTCACGTAAATCCGCGATCCCGTTTTGACCGCCCGCGATTAGCCGACGATCGCTTCCCATTTTGCGCCCGACGAATATTTTTCTCTTTCCTGCATTTAATTCACCTTGACGAAATTATTGCCGTCGAACCGGTAACTGATAAATTTATTGGTCACTCTACCGTTCGGAAATTCCTTGTCGTTGATGACGACCGGAATGCGCAGCGTCTTTGTTTTTTTATCAAAAGAGATCAATTTCACGGGACGTTCCTTGCGGTCGACGACCGAGAAAAAATTGTATTCAAAACTGAGATTATTCGTCAGTCCCGATTTTGTTTTGATCAAATTCACTTTGTCGTTGATCTTATCGCCTTCGATCTTGAATAAAGTCGCCGTTTGATAATGATCGCTGGTCGAACCGATAAAGGTCGTGCAGACGATATAAATCGCGCCCGATTTGCTGTTGACCGTGAAAATATCGTAAACAAAACTTCCCGCGCCGCCGTCTTCTTCCGCCGCCGGTTCGCCTTCGGAATAAACCTTGCCGTTCGCGCCCGCGTATTGATAAACCCGCGAAAAATCGTGCATTGTGCCGCCGGTTTCGGTGTCCCACGAAAAGATGCGAAACCTTCCGTCGGCGGACGTTGCGTTATACATCAGCTTGCTCAATTCGGGAAATTTATACGAGAGCGTCGCCGCCGTTTTCGTATATTTGAGCAGTTTTCCCTCAAAAACTTCGTTCGCCTTGGAAAGTTTTTCATCGTCGGAATTCTCACCGTAATTCGAATATTTCTGAACTTCCTTGAGCGCGGCAACCAATTCCTTCTCGATCTGCGCGTTTGTTTGCGCAAACGCGGAAAAAGCGCCGATGAATAAAATCAAGACGACAAAATTTACTTTTAAGAAAATTTTCATAGTTTTTTATTCACCGTCATCGTGAATCGCTTCAAAAGCACAAGCTATTATCGCTTCTTGGCATTGATCTTCTTCTTCAGGCGTTTCAGGTTGTTTGAAAACATACGAAGTATAATGCATTTTGTCTATTGCAAAGTTATTTGGTGCAGTGATTTCACAAGCTCCCATACAAGTGCAACAATCTTGAGCAACATAATATTTACCTTCAACATTCAAAGGATGCTTTTTAATGTCTTCCCTCATAATCCGCGCTTATCCGCGTTCGTCTGCGGCAAAAATATTTCTTTAATCCGCGACGATCGCGCCATAAGCGTCGGGTCGGCGGTCGCGGTAAAACTGCCACGTGTTGCGCACTTCCTTGATCTTGTCCATATCGAGATCGGCGACGACGAGTTCGTCCCTGTCGCGCGAGGCTTCGGCGATGATCTGCCCGCGCGGATCGCAGAAATAGCTCTGACCGTAGAATTCGCCGATGTTCCACGGCGCTTCCGTTCCGACGCGGTTGATCGCGCCGACGAAATAACCGTTCGCGACGGCGTGCGCGGGTTGTTCTAGTTTCCAGAGATATTCCGAAAGTCCGGCGACGGTTGCCGACGGGTTAAAGATGATTTCCGCGCCGTTGAGTCCCAAACAGCGCGCGCCTTCGGGAAAATGGCGGTCGTAGCAAATATAAACGCCGATCCGCGCAAACGCCGTGTCGAAACACGGATAACCTAAGTTTCCGGGACGAAAATAAAATTTTTCCCAAAATCCGGGCGCGACGTGCGGAATATGCGTCTTGCGGTATTTGCCCAAATATTTGCCGTCGGCATCGATGACGGCGGCAGTGTTGTAATAAACGCCCGAAATTTCTTCCTCGTAGATCGGCACGATCAAAACCATTCCTTTTTCTTTGGCAACCGATTGCATCCGTTGAACAGTTGCGCCGTCGGGAACTTTTTCGACCGCTTCGTACCAGCGCGTCTGCTGTTCGGCGCAGAAATACGGCGTCGTAAAAATCTCCTGAAAACAAAGCATCTGCACACCTTGCGCCGCCGCGTCTTCGACCATTTTCATCTGATGGTCTAAGTTCGCCCGTTTAATTTCCTCGATCGGCGCATTCACATCCCCGACGTTGTGCGCTTGAATAAGTCCGCATTTAATTATTCTTGACATAATTTTTCCTCAATAAATTATTCCTCAAAAGCGTCGAAGACGCGAATAGAAAATAGCCAGACGTGAAACGTCTGGAATGATTAGGAAAATCATTCCCGCGTTGAAGACGCGAAAGATTTTTCACCGCAAATATTTTTCATCATATTCAATTTCGCTTAGATTCAACAGCTCGACATATTCTGTTTGAAAAGTCTTTTTCATGTGATGCTTTTCCTGATTGACAATGTATTTTTTCACACCGTCGAGACTTGATGGGCTGACGGAAAATGCACCATAACCTTTTTGCCATTCAAATTCGTTTTTTAATTCCATGTGAATCCAATTTGACGAATCAGCTTTCAAATCACGCAAAAAATAATCCAACCGATGCTTTGACTTCAAACTGACCAACAAATGAACGTGATCGGCAACGCCGCCAATCGCAAAAGGCATCGCATCCATACCTTTTACAATTCCGCCGAGGTACGCGTGTAATCTTTCCCGCCACTCGGTCTTAATCAATGGCAAACGCTCTTTGGTCGAGAAAACCAGATGAAAATTTGAAGAAACGTGACTCGACGGCATTGCTTTCTTTTCGCGTCTTCAACGCGGGAAATTTATTTTATTTTACCAGGCGCGCCGCATCTGGCTACTTTCTGGTCGCGTCTTCGACGCTAAAATCAACTATGGCAAATATTATCTAGCAAATTTCGCGTCATCGATCGTGACATTATTTTTAACTTCCAAAACCTTGCGCGTCCAGCGAATATTCGGGACGGCAAAATTGAGCGTTGTCGGCAGTTTGACGCCGCCAAAATCTTTGTATTCGGCGTAATCGACCTGAAACTGAAAATTGCCGAGAACGGTTGGAGTTGAAGCAACCCGGCGGACAAGCAAACCGTTCATCATATCGAAATAAAGTCTCTCGCGTGTTCCGTCGGAATTTGTCGCCAAAATCATCAAAACTTCGCGTCCTTCGATCTTATCAACAAACCGAAAATCCATTTTCGGGTAAATCGCCTTCAGATTCGGATTCGCAAAAATCTCCGCCTCGCGTTTTATTTGTTCGGTTTCATCCGATTTTAATTCGATTTTCGCGCCGTTTCCGAATTTTAACGCCGCCGTGCCGTCGAAAATTTCCTTCACCGCATAATCGCCGTATTGCTTTGACGGATAAATTGTCGTAACCGACATTTTACTACCTTTTTGCAGAATTTCCTCATCTTCAAAAGTCTTGCCGTCCGGCTCGATACGCTGTGCTTTAATTGCCCGCGAAGTTATTTTCGCCAAATTCGCCCGTCCGCCGAGCGCGGTTTCGTATTTTGCCAAAATTTCTTCGACTGACGGTTTCTTTTCGGGCTGCGCGGGTCGCGTTTCCTGCGCGACGGGTTTTAATGGAAAACTCGGCTGCGGGTGCGATTTGCCCTGATGACACGAATTGCAGTTGATTTCCGGTCGTCCTTCGAAATAATTTTTATTGAGATCAAAAGTCATCTTGAGCATCTTCCGCGCCATATCTTTATGCTCGAAACCTTCTTTTTCATAATCGCCGTCGTTCGACGCGTGACAGAATTTGCAGTTGACGCCCAAACTTGCCGCCATCATATTCATCACTTTGCCCATTTGATCGGCGGGCATTTCATTTAAAACCTTGATGCTTTTAAATTTTTGTCCGGCAGTTTCAACTTTTGTTTGCGTATTTCCGCTGATCGCAAAAAAACGCACAGGCGAAAAATGCGAAGGTCAAAATTGTGACGATTTTAAGTTTTGTTCTCATTATTCTATTCGATTTTTTTTCCAGTTGTTAGATCAAAAGTCTGCATCACGTTTATCCGAATGTAATTCTTGGACTCGTCCTCTTCGTCCCAACCGTAATCATACATATTAACCGCGTCTTTTAAGCGCTGGTTATCGGAAAGCATTATATAACCGAATCGAGCGTCTCGTTTAATAGCACCTTTTTCCGCTTCGGTTAGATCGAGATATTGAATCTTCCACGAACTATCGTCGCCCCAAACGCATCCTGCGACGAAACCAAACGGATAATACTCTCCGCTTTTCAAAGCCGGCACAAAATAATCCACCGGACAAAAACCGTTTGAATTAGGTTCTTCGCCTCCGATGTCTTTACACGAAGGAAGTGACATAATTCTTGTTACCGTACATTGCGGCGAATATAAAGCAAAATCTCTTCCGTTTTGTTGAAAGTGGAAAAACGTATCGAAGAAAGATAAATAATCTCGCTCGTACTCACCGATCAATTTTTTCCGCTCACCGTCGATTTGATAAACGCCGATTCGCTTGCCTCGGCTTAATTTTGAGGTTGCATGTAAGTCACCCAAAATTTCAGCAGTATATTTCATTCTAAGACATCCAATTTACGCCCGCTTCCGCGTTCCATTTCGTCGTTGTTTTCTTTAATTTCGTCCAAAATTCGATCGAACTTTTGCCTGTAATATCGTTTGCGCCGAAGCGTGAATCGTTCCAGCCGCCAAAACTGAATGGTTCACGCGGAACGGGAACGCCGATGTTGACGCCGATCATTCCCGCCGAAGCGTGTTCCATCACATACCGCGCCGCGCCGCCGCTTTGGGTGAAAACGCTCGCCGCGTTGCCGTATGGATTGGCGTTTTCGATCTTTAACGCTTCGTCTAAGTTTGCAGTCCGCATAATCGAAATCACGGGACCGAAAATTTCTTCGGTCGCGACGGACATTTCGGGCGTCACGAAATCGATCACGGTCGCACCGACGTAAGTTCCGTTTTCTTTGCCCGCGACAACCGCGTTGCGACCGTCAACGAGAATTTTCGCGCCCGCGCTTTCGGCTTCCGAAATATAACTTTCGATGCGTTCCTTCGCGGCACGAGAAATCACCGCGCCTAAATTCACGCCCGGCACGACTTTGTTTGCCTCAACACAAATTTGGTCAATAATCGGATCAACATCGC
>CADEFG010000030.1:0-7601 GCA_902826505.1 uncultured Acidobacteriota bacterium | reverse complement strand
GACTGCGAGCATCGCCGAAGCCGCCATACAGCGTTGTCCGGCGCAGCCCGACATTGACGCGGTGACGTTCGTCGCGGTCATCTGCGGGTTCGCGTCGGGCAACACGAACAGATGATTTTTCGCGCCGCCGAGCGCGATACAGCGTTTTAAGGCGTGCGTCGATTGCTGGTAAACGAGTTTCGCCACGCGCGTCGAACCGACAAAGCTGACGGCTTCGATTGTCTCGTGCACGCAAATCGCTTCGACGATTTCACGCCCGCCGTTGATGATGTTAAAAACGCCGTCGGGCAGACCGGCTTCTTTCAAAAGCTGCGCCATCCGCAGGCATGACAGCGGCACGAGCTCCGAAGGCTTCATGATCATCGTGTTGCCAAGAACAAGCGCGTTCGGCATCGTCCAGTTCGGCACCATCAGCGGAAAATTAAACGGGACGATCGAGGCGACAACGCCGAGCGGAAAATGCTCGGTGCGGCATTCGACGCCTTTTGAAACTTCGAGAATCTCGCCCGAAACAAGCTGCGGCATCGAACAGGCAAACTCCGTCAGCTCGATCGATTTTTCGACTTCCGCTTTGGCTTCGTCCCAGGTTTTGCCGTTTTCCTCGGAAACCAATCGGGTCAATTCGTCAAAATTCTTTTCGAGTAGATACCGATAGCGAAAGAAAACCTGCACGCGCTCTTTGATCGGCGTCTGGCTCCATTTCTCAAACGCATTTTTCGCTGATTCGACTGCCGCATTCAACTCTTCAACTGTTGACATCGGAACTTTTGAAAGCAAATTCCCGTCAATCGGCGAAACGATATCCAAACTTTCCGTCGAACCGCTTTCGACAAACTTTCCATCGTAATAATTTTTAACTGCTTCGTATTTCATATTTTTTATTTTAGCCGCAGATTAACACAGATTTCGCGGATAAGATGACTGATTATTTTAATTTTTGATAACCGATCTCTTCAATATCTTCCTGCAAGTCTTCAAGCGAAACTTCTCTATTCAATTTTTTGACCAATTTTTCCGATAAAGGTTGATGTTCGTATATTTCTTTTATGTCGGAAATTTCAATCTCCGTTTCATAATATTCCTCAGCAAATTCTTGATAAGTTTGCGGGTTTCCGTCGAAGATATAAAGCAAATCTTCCAAGCCGTCCGCATTTTCGGTTTGCGGATAATCAATTTCACCAATTTGCCAAGTTAGATCGTCGTTTTTGCGCCAAATGCAAAATGTCGTATCTTTGATTGAAAACGCAGGTTCTGAAAGAAAAGATTCAAATTCTTGCGGAACATTTTCAATAATGCCATGCCAAATCTTTTTCGGGTTTTGTGCATACGGGCTCATCGGCGATTCGTGTGCAAAACCTTTTATTATTGATCCGTATTCATTAAATAAAATGAAATAATCATCGCCCGAACCATTTCTCATCGAAGCCATCATTTCATTTTCGCTCCATTTTGAATCGAATGAATAATATCTGTAATCCCATTCAGGCGACATAATCGCATCCAACATTGCCAAAGATTGCGACTGTTTTTTCAGACTTTCGACATCGGGCAAATTCAGTAAAAATTTTCTCATAAAAATCCGCGTTTATCTCACGGATAAATTCCCTTTTTTTTCTAATCCGTCTTTGGCAAACTAAAAGCCTTTAATGCCGCAAAAAAACCAATTATCATGATCCCGAAACGAATCCAATTTGCCCAAATCCAGGCGTAAGCAATCGCCGAGATTTCAGCCCCGCTCAAACCTATGCTCTGATTTCGAAAAAGGATGTCGTTTTTAGGAAAAAAATAAACAACCGTAAAAGCAAAAGCCGTAATCACGCAAACGGTCGAAAGAATCAGCCAGATTCGCCGATTGCCCGATTTCCAATTCAAAACCGTCGCCGCCAGCGAACCCAAAATCAATGTGAGAACAGTCGGAATATAAAACCGCGTCGGATTTACGATAAAGTTCGGTCGCGCATTCCATTCGATCACCGAGTTCGGCAAATTTGCGCTCCAAAGCGGCATTATCACGACCATTTCATAAATCAAACCGCCAAGCCAAAAGCCCCAAGCGACAACCGTAATCCATAGAAATATTTGCCCGATTTTATTCATAATCACTCCTTCGGCACACTCAATTTCATCAAAATCCAATACAAAACAAAGCCGATTGCAAACGTCACAAACCACGCATAAACATACAGCGTGTCAAAAAAATTCGGCGCGGCAATCTGTCCGCCCGGAGTGGTCGCGGCGCGTAGAAATCCGGGGACGACGGGCAAAACGGCAACCACAAGCGCGACAATCGCCCGCCAGTTGAAACCGCTCGAATATGCATAAATGCCGTCGGTTTTGAATAGTTCGGCTAATCTTAAATTCTTACCGCGAAGCACGAAATAATCGCAAATCATAATCCCGCCGATCGCGCCCATCAAGCCGGAATACCCGATCAGCCACGTAAAAATATACGCGCCCATCGAAGACATCAATTGCCACGGCATCATCAAAATTCCGATGACCGCCGTGATCAAACCGCCCGCAACGTATGAAATTCGTTGCGGATTCAGGTTTGAAAAATCGTTCGACGGCGAGACGACATTTGCCGCCATATTGGTCGTCAGTTGCGCGATGAAAATCACCAACATCGCAAACAAAATAACGATTGCGTTGTCGAATTTCTTCATCAGATCAACCGGATTCGGAATTGCCTCGCCGTAAATTATCACGGTCGCGCTTGTTACGGCAACGCCGATAAAAGCAAACGCCGTCATCGTCAGCGGAAGCCCGAATGCCTGTCCGAGCATCTGCGATTTTTGCGATTTCGCATAGCGCGTAAAGTCGGGAATATTTAAACTAAGCGTTGCCCAATAACCGACCGAAGCCGTTAGTGCGCCGGGAAAAATCATCCAAAAATCCGCCTTATTTTTCTGCAAAGCCGTAACGCCAGACAAAACATTTCCGAGTCCGCCCGCGTTTGAGCTCGCCCAAACGAGCAAAACCAAACCGCCCAGAAGCAGAAGCGGGGCAGACCACGATTCGAGATGTTTGATGCCTTCGATACCTTTGATAATGATGAAAACCTGAATCGCCCAAAAGAAGAAAAACGCCAGCCAAAGATGCAGCGGATTGCCCGCGATCTGAGCATCAAAACTCGCCCAACCCGACCAAACCGCCGAAAGCAGCGCATCAATCGCCGTTCCGCCAATCCAGGTCTGAATCCCGAACCAACCGCAGGCGACGACGGCACGCAAAATCGCCGGAATGTTCGCGCCTTTCGTACCAAACGAAGCGCGACACAAAACAGGAAAAGAAACACCGTATTTCGTTCCGGCGTGCGCGTTCAAAATCATCGGAATCAAAACTATGCAGTTTCCCAAAAGAATCGTCAGCATCGCCTGCCACCAATTCATTCCCGCTTCGATAAAACCTCCGGCGAGCGTGTAAGTCGTGATCACGACGCTCATCCCGATCCACAGCGCGGCGATGTTCCACGTTGACCAGGTTCGCTCTTTGATCGTTGTCGGAGCTAAATCGTGATTCCACAAAGGCGACGCGGAAACGTCTTCGGTCAGTTCAACAAAGTCTCGATTTTCATTTGTCATATTTTCAACTCTTTTATCGCGGAAACAATGGTTGAAAACCGCCGCAAATCATCGGCTTTTCCCGCATTATTAGTCAACAAGACGACCGATTTGACCTTCAAGTCCGCCAAAATCTCCGAAGCCGCGCGAAACGAACGCGCATCCGCTTCAAACCCGGCTCGTTCGTAAGCTTCCGATTGTTTCATGCCCGCTTTTTTATACGGAATGCTCGCCATCAGCGCGAGATGCCCGTTGCCTTTGCCTTCCTGTTCGAGATAAATAATCACGCCTCGTCCTGCCGTTTGAATCGCACTCTGCGCCGCTTCCATTTCCGCCTGACACTCGCATTCGACACTGTTAAAAACATGCCCCGAAACACAAGCCGAATGAACACGGCAAATCACATCTTCGCCCATTTCAACATTTCCCATCACGAGCGCGATCGATTCGGATCGTCCGTCGTAAAAAAGTAGTTCGCGGAAATCTCCGAATTTGGTTTTTAGGTCGCGTTCTATAAGTCTGAAAATCATTTTAATTGCTTAAATCTTCACGCATTCGCCGCGTTTGATAAACTCGCCGCTGCCTTTTTCGACGAGGCATTCGCCGTTTTCGATGACGACGCGACCGCGCGACAGAACGGTTTCGACTTTGCCTTTGATGCGTTTGCCTTCGTAGGCGCAGTAATCGACGTTCATATGTTGGGCTTCGAGCGTGAACGTGTGTTCTTTTTCGGTGTCGAAAATGACGATGTCGGCGTCCGAACCGACGGCGATCGTCCCTTTTTTCGGGAACATTCCGAACATTTTCGCGGCGGCGGTCGAGGTCAGCTCGACAAAGCGGTTGAGGGAAATGTTGTTTTCCAGAACGCCGCCGTTGTAGATCAGTTCCATCCGGTATTCGACGCCGGGCGCGCCGTTCGGAATGAGTGAAAAATCGTCCTTCCCCAGTTCTTTTTGCTCTTTCATACAAAACGGGCAATGATCGGTCGAGATGACTTGCAGATCGTCCATTTTCAGACCGTTCCAGAGATCGGCGTGGTTGTGTTTTTCGCGAAGTGGCGGCGTCATCACATATTTCGCCCCTTCAAACGTTTCGCCGTAATCGTCAATTGATAAAAACAGATATTGCGGGCAGGTTTCGGCAAACGCCGGAATTCCGCGATCGCGTGCCTGACGAACTTGATTGAGCGCGTCCGTGCAACTCAAATGCACGATATAAACCGGCGTTTCCGCCATTTCGGCGAGCGCGATCGCGCGGTGCACGCCTTCGGCTTCGGCGACGGTCGGGCGCGTTAAGGCGTGATATTTCGGCGCTAATCTGCCCTCAGCCTTAAAACGCTTGATGATTTCGTTGATGACGATGCCGTTTTCGGCGTGCATACAAACCAGCCCGCCGCGTTCGCCCGCCGCGCTCATCGCGCGAAAGATCGTCGCGTCGTCCGAGAGAAAAACGCCCGGATAAGCCATAAAAAGTTTAAAGCTCGTGATGCCTTCGTCGATCAATTTGAACATTTCCGGTTTGTGCGCGTCTTCGAAATCGGTCGTGATCAGGTGAAAACCGTAATCGATGACGGCTTTGCCTTCCGCTTTCTGATGCCATTTATCCGCGCCCGCGAGCATCGATTCGCCTTTCGTCTGGACGGCAAAATCAATGATCGTCGTCGTTCCGCCAAACGCCGCCGCTCTGGTTCCGGTAAAAAAATCGTCCGACGAACTCGTTCCGCCGAACGGCAGTTCCATATGCGTATGCGGGTCGATCCCGCCCGGAATCACCAATTTTCCGCTTGCGTCAATTATCTTGTCGGCTTCCATCTCAAGCGTTTTGCCGATCACGGAAACCTGTTCGTCTTCGATTAAAATATCCGCTTTATAATCGTCAACCGCCGTGACGATGCGTCCATTTTTGATTAGTGTTTTCATAGATTTAGTCTTGACTTACAAAATCGCCTTTGACGGGCGAATAATCGGTTTTTATTTCGGTTTTGCCGCCCTGCTTGACGGTTATTTTTTCAAAAAAGACTTTCATGCTCGCTTCGTCTTCGAAAAACGGCGTGTTCTGAACTTGAAAATGCAGATGCGCTTCCGACGAATTTCCCGAATTTCCGCACAGCCCGATCGTCTGCCCGCGCAGGACTTTATCGCCCGTTTTGACGCGAACCGAGTTTTGTTTGAAATGCGCAAAAAGCGAGTATTCGCCGTCGGCGTGTTTGATCACGACCAGATTTCCGGGCACGAACATCCGGTTCATCTCGCCCGGTTTGTTGTCGTGAATGCCGTCCACGGCGTAAACGACAACGCCGTCCGCCGGCGCGACGATTTCCTGCCCGAAAGCAAAGTAATCTTCGTTTTTCGAGCCGTCGCCCTTGTGCGTTTTGCCGCCCGCGTCCATCTTTAGAATATCAAAGGCAAAGCGTTGATTCGGCGCGGTTTGATGATAATTTTGTTCCGCCGTCTCGCCGCCCCAGAAAACGAACCATTCGCCTTTGAACGGCAGGATCAATCGCGTTTGATTGCGCGAAGTGTTTTTCGGCTTTTCGACCGTCGGCGGCGAAATGCGCAGACCGCCGATCTTGCCTTCCGTATCCAAGGCAACAAGCAAGATCATTTTTGCGCCGCGCTCGAATTCGACAGGAAAATTGGCGACCGTGGCGGCGATAAACTGCGGCGCGCCGAGCTTTGTGAGCTTTCCTGAATCTCGGTGTAAATTGTCTAGAAAATCCTTGAGCTTTTCGGCGCTGATCGCCGTTTTCATCTGCGCGTTAAAGCGCGCTTCGATCGCCGCGTAATTTTTCGCGTTATAATCCGCAACAAAAAGATCCGCCATTTTCTGAACTTTGTCCGAAGCGTTTTGCCCGCTTACCGCGATTACGAAAAACAAAAAGATACTCAAATAAAATATGAATTTCATCAATTGTCTGCCCTCCAGTTCTTCGATTAAAACTTGTGCCGAAGCTCACCCGTAAAAAAAAATAAAATGACGCCGGAAAGCGCTTTTTGAAATTTCGGGAAAACTTCCGAAATTTGTGCCGAAAAAGAGCGATGCAACGCCATTTTATGTTATGTTTGGCTGACGACAAAGCCGTAAGTAGAAGTTTTCGAGACTCTGCCGCCAATGTTTCAAGGTGATTGTCGGAGCGTGAGGTTCAAGAATAGGCTGCCCGTCAAATGCACGCCGAAATTGTTGTCAATGCCGCCGTGCGCCGCTTGATCGTTCATCACCGAACTTCCGTGCGCCGTAAATTGGTGGCTTACCTGGCGAATTAGCGACTCGGCGGGAAACTGTTTTTTCTCCCGCCAAGAGGCAAAATCGCGAGGGAAAAAATGAATCTTCTGAGCCATTCAACTAATTTTGCCTGAGGAAGAATCAATCAAAAAAAGAAGCCGGAACCGTCATCAACCGGGGTTTTATCATAGAATTGTTCTATTGCACTTGACGGAAAAATTGAAGGCTTTTGAAAAACAGTTCGGAGTCGAATCCAGGCTTTTAGAAAGCAAATTAAAGCTGATCGAAGATTGAAAGTTCTTGGTTTATCAATAAAATGCTAAACTTGGAGTTTCTTTTTATGGACATTATCGTCGGCACGGCAGGACATATCGATCACGGTAAAACCGCGCTTGTCAAAGCCTTAACGGGCATTGATGCCGATCGTTTTCCCGAAGAAAAACTGCGCGGAATTACGATCGACATCGGTTTTGCCGAACTCCGTTTGGGCGCCACCGGCATCGGTTTTGTCGATGTTCCGGGACATGAAAAATTTGTCAAAAATATGCTCGCGGGCGCGAGCGGGATCGACGTTGTGCTGCTCGTGATCGCGGCGGACGAAGGCGTCATGCCGCAAACGCGCGAACATTTCGAGATTTGCCGCCTGCTCGAAACAAAAACGGGCTTGATCGTTCTGACAAAAAAGGATTTGGTTGATGAAGAATTGCTCGAACTCGTCAATTTAGAGACCGCTGATCTCGTCCACGGTTCGTTTTTACAAAACGCGCCGGTCATCGCGGTTTCGTCAAAAACGGGCGAAGGAATCGAAGAATTAAA
>CADEFG010000029.1 GCA_902826505.1 uncultured Acidobacteriota bacterium | reverse complement strand
ATTTCGTCCGAACCTTCGCCCGTCAGCACGACTTTAACGTGTTTTTGCGCTAATTTCGAGACAAAATAAAGCGGCACGGACGCGATAAAACCGGTCGGTTCATCCTCGTGCCAAACGAGATTCGGCAATTCGGTAAAAAACTGTTCGGGCGTGATCGTGTTTTCGTGATGCTAGGTTTTGTAGCTACGCGCGACAATTCGCGCATATTCAAATTCGTTCGCCTCGCGCTCCGCAAATCCGACCGAAAAAGTCTTGACCGGCTCATTAACCATCTCGGACATCATCGCGCAAATCGCGCTCGAATCGATGCCGCCCGAGAGAAACATTCCGAGCGGAACGTCCGCCATCAGCCGCAATTTGACGGAATGTTTGAACATTTCGCGCCACTCTTCGATAAATTCCGCGTCCGGTCTGTCTTCGTGTTTGGGCGTGAAACTCACATCCCAAAATTCTTCGATCCGCAAATTTCCGTCTTTCCAAAACAAACTGTGTCCGGGCAAAAGCCGCTTGACGCCTTTAAAAAGCGTTTCATCAAAAGAAGTTCCGTGATTCGCCAATTGGTCGGGCAAAGCGTTGTAATTCAATTCCGGTTTGACCGCGCCGGCTTCGAGAAGCGTTTTGATCTCCGAACCGAAAAATAGATTTCCCTGCGCGTCGTGGACATAATAAAGCGGTTTGACGCCCAAACGGTCGCGGGCAATAAAAAGCGTTTTTTCGCGCCGGTCGTAGATCGCAAACGCGAACATTCCGCGCAGCTTTTTGACCGCTTTCGCGCCGTATTCCTCGTAAAGATGCAAGATCGTTTCGGTGTCGCAATGCGTTTGGTAAACGTGACCTTGCGCTTCGAGTTCGGCGCGGTAGTCGGCGTGATTATAGATTTCGCCGTTGTAAATGATAACGAGCGAGCCGTCTTCGTTAAACATCGGCTGGCTTCCAAGTGAAACGTCAACGATCGACAGACGGCGATGTCCGAGACCGATATTTTCTTCCGCGAAGATTCCGCCGTCGTCCGGTCCGCGATGAAACTGGACGTCGCGCATCGCTTCTAAAACACGGCGGTCAATTCGTCGTTTTGATTCACTGGAAAAAGCTATTCCGTTGATTCCACACATATTTTTGAACTTGAGGAAAAGATTATTCGGCGAGTCCGGTATAAAGTTCGAGCCATTGCTCTCGAACATTTTCCCAACTGTATTTTACAACTTCCCGGCGAGCTTTGGCGACATTTTTTTTTGCAAATTCCTGATTTTCAAGCAAAAAGATCGCTTTTCGCGCCAGATTTTCAAAATCCTGCGGCGCGACGAGCAAACCCGTTTCCTCGTTTTCAACCAGATAAGGAATGCCGCCCGCCGCGTAGGAAACGACCGGCAACCCGCACGAAAACGCTTCGATCACCGAAAGCGGCATATTGTCAACAACCGACGAATTCAGATAAATATCCGCTCTATCATAAAGCCGCGCCATTTCTGCGTTTGATAATTTACCGACAAATTCGACGTTTTCGAGCTTCAAATCTTCGCTCAACTGTTTTAATTTCGCTTCTTCGCTTCCCGAACCGGCAACGAAAAGCGCGGCTTGCGCAAATTGTTTTTGAATGATCTGAAAGGCGCGCAAACAATCGCCGACGTTGTAATGCGCTTCAAAATTACGGTTCGAAAGAAAACGCGGGCGAAAGATTTCACGCTCGCGAAACCTGAAATGCGCGCCGTCGACAAAATTAAAGATCGCATTTGCCGGCTGGTCGTATTTTGCAAAAACATCGACCAGAAATTGCGACGGGACGACAATCCGGTCAAATCTTCGCATCGTCGGCAGCGCGGTTCGTTTCCAGGTTTCGATGTGCTGCGAGAGTTCGCCGCTGTGATAGTTCAGAACAACTTTTCGACCGTAAAGTTTTGCCGCCAGAAGCGGCGGAAGTGTTGAAATAATATAGCTTGTCGTGCCGGAAGAAAAAACCTGAACGACCTCGAATTTATAAATTTTCGTCAACAGCGACCACCAAAATTTAAACGATCCGAAAATCGTCCGCAAATACTTGATGTTCTGAAAAACGGTTTCGGGATTGTTCGGCAGAAATTCCATCTCGATTTCGGCATCGCCGGAAAACGCGTCAAGCAGCCGTTTTGCCTGAATCGATTGCCCGCCGATCTCGCGCATCGAAGTCGCGACGATCAAAACTTTTACTTTTTTTGAGTTTGTATTTTTCATTCAGGCGTTCTGAATCTTTTAATCAGTATAGCGAACGATAGTGAGCATTTTGCATTTGAATTATTGATGATGACACTGTTCGCTGCCGCTCACTATACTGATTTTGGTCTGCACGGCGGAATCACACTGATAACTCTAAACTTTTCCGTAAAGTCTTAAAGTGTTTTCGAGCTGCGCCGCGCATGAAAATTTTTCTTCGACGATTTTTCTGCCCTTTGCGCCGAATTTTCGCGCTTTTTCCTGATCCCGCAAAAGTTCGATCAAACGAGCCGCCATCGCTTCGGCGTCGTCCGATTCGACCAGAAAACCGGTTTCGTTTTCGATGATCGCTTCGCCCGCGCCGCCGACGCGGGTCGCGACGACCGGCTTGCCCGCCGCCATATATTCTAAAATAGAATTTGAAAAACCTTCGTTAAAACTCGTCAAAACGCCCGCAAAACTAACGGAAAGCAGTTCGGGAACGCGCGTGCAGCGCCCGATAAAATGCGTATTTTCCGTGATTTGTAATTCTTTCGCGAGATTTTGCAAGCCTTCCGCAAGTTCGCCTTCGCCCGCGAGCACAAAATGCGCGTTCGGAATTTCGCGCGAAACCTTTTGCGCGACTCGCAAAAACATCGGCTGATTTTTAACCCGGTGGCGCAGGTTGGCAACGAGCGTGATGAATTTTATATTTTCCTCGTCGGGCAACCCGAGTTCCGCGCAAATCGCTTTTCTGTCCGTCGTTCGCGGCGTCAATCTTTCGAGATCCAAACCGTTGTAAATAACCTTGATCCCGGCGGCGGAAATTCCTTCCGAGATCAGATAATTTTTGACCGCTGCGGAATTGGCGACGATCGCGTCTGCCTGCCGAAACGCCAGCTTTTCGATGATTTTCTGTGTCTTTGAGCGCATTCCGCCGGTTTCGCGTTTCGAGGCGACGGCAAACGGAACTCTGGCAAGTTGTGCCGCGAACATTCCGAAAATATTGGTGTAAAAATCGTGCGTGTGAATGATCTCGATCTTATTAGCGCGCAAAAATCGGGCGCATTTTGTTAACTGTTTGAGAAAATTCGCGTTGTAAAACGAAGTCAGTTTGAATTCGGGAATTTCCGCAAGTCCCAATTTTTCAACTTCCGCTTGCAAAACTCCGGCGTTTTCGAGCGTCGCGACCGAAACATTAAAACTTCCGTCTTCACGCAAAAGCCGCGCGAGCTGGACGGCTTGACGTTCCGAGCCGCCCTGGTGAAAACTGCCGATAAGTTGAAGAACATTCTTCATAAGTTTCAAGACCCAGGTTCCAAGTTCCAAGTTATCATCTTGGGGCTTGGGACTTGAAACTTGGGACTCTGATTTTAAGAATCTGAATCAAAAATATTTTTCAGAATATAGGTTGTGGATTTTTTTTGAGGCAAAGAAACGCTGAAAATATTTTCGCTCGTGCGGACGTTCAAACGATTTCCCAAACGACGCGCGACGGCAAACTCCAATTCGTTCGGATAATTGATAACTTCACGGCTTCCGAGCGTAAAATGCGTGCCGCCGATCATCACAAATTCTTCGGGAACGGTTTCGCCCGGACTCAGCCGCGCCCAGAAAAAGCGAAAATTCGTGTTAAAAAATTCGGTGCGGACGATCCGCTCGCCCGAATCGGCAAATACCAAAAGATCCGAATAACCGCGAAACTTGACGAGAAAGGAGCGCCCGCCGGAAACGACCGTTTCAAAAACTTCGGGTTTTGCGCCGCCCGTTTCCGAGGGCAGCATAAACGTAAAAAATTCCTGTGCGCCGACGCCTTTTGAACCAAAGCGCAACAGCGGCGCCGGTGTTTTTTTGCCGTAAATATCGGAAATCCAGCTATCTTCGCGCTGCCAGCCGCCGTTGCCGCCGAACGCAAAAATTCGCCAGCCGTCTTTATCGGCAGACGTTTCGCCGGCTAAGCAATGACCGCTTTCCGCGCTTTCGATAACCGGATTTGTTTGTTTGTTAAAGTGAAAATTCAACGCGTAATCGTGCGGTCCGTGCGTTTCGACATAATCGCGGATTACCGCGTAATCGTTTTTTAAGAAAAGAATGCTCCGCTGATGGATGGCGGCGTCCCGAAGCCGTTCGTAACCGTCGTGCGAACCCGCGAAAAAATCGAAGCGGTCTTCGGCGATCTGCGTTTGGATCCGCACTTTTGCTTTTGTTTTCCACGAAAATTTCCCGCCCGGCGCGGTTTGCGATTTTTCGTCAATTTCCAGCGTGTTATGCGCGCTGGAAGTGCGGAAAAAATCGCGCGCCTCGTCCGATTCGTGATAGGTATAGGTTCCCGGATCAACGAGCAGCGTTTTTCCGCCGATTGCCAGCTCGAACGAAAGCGCGTCGGCATGCCCGTGTCCGCCGTTGAGCGAACCGATTTCGCCGCCATCGACGAGCAGATAATTATCCGTTTTCGTCCAGCCGTCGCGCATCGCAAAATAGCCGCCGTCGGGAAAGATCTTTGAAGTCCGCGGCGGCTCAATAGATTTTAAACTTTCAAAACTTTTCAAGCCTTCACCGCCCAAAAGCCAGAGTGTTTCTTCCGAGAAACCGCCCGCGACAAATTTATAATCGCCGCGCCCGAACAAGATGGCGGCGGTTGACAGCGAACCGCGAAAATCGTTTGGCGGTGCCGAACCGAGCGGCAAACTGCGCCCGCCGTCGTCGTCGCCGATGATCGGCGTCGTGCCGTCGGGGCGCGTGATGAACAGCAGAAAATCGTGTAAAAGCCGGAGCTTTTCTTCGAGCTTTGCCTGCGATCTTTTGTCCGTATCGTCCGTGTCAAAGGTTTTCAGGATCAGAAAGTGCGAGTAAAAATCCGCCGTGTAACGCTGATACCAGGTTGACTGCTCGAAATAAACGCCGTCGTCGAAAACCTGCCGGTCGAGCTCGGCAAAAAGAATTTCTTCGCCGAGTTTGCGCCAGCGCATCGCACGTTCAAAAATGCCGAGTTGCGAGCCGAGATAATAAAGTCCGAGCGCTTCGCCCGTCAGATGCGTGTTCGGGCTGTAATAGGTCGAAAGATATTTTTCGAGATGTCTGCCGTGAAGATACAGAAATTTGACGGCTTTTTGAAAA
The DNA here is from genome assembly GCA_902826505.1 of uncultured Acidobacteriota bacterium. GTDB lineage: Bacteria > Acidobacteriota > Blastocatellia > Pyrinomonadales > Pyrinomonadaceae > JAFDVJ01. Next base: position 11,174 of record CADEFG010000029.1, on the reverse strand, counting down.
AGTTCGGGCGTCAAACTCTTCGAGCCTTTGAAAAAATGAAACGCCCAGAGCCACGAGATCGCCCGGAACGCGACTTCGAGACTGCTGAACCAATTGATGCCGAGTCCGGGCGGATTTTGCTCGATCCAGCCTTCGAGATGCCGCGCAAAAGTCGCCGCATAGCGTTCTTCTCCGGTCAAACGATAAGCCGTGCCGAGCGTGAAAAAATGCTGGTGACGATTGAGCTCCCAGACGATTTTTTTATCGCCGGTTTCGGCGGTGTCGAGTTCGTCAAACTGTTTCCAATGCTTTAACGGCAGATGTTTACCCGAAACCGGTTCAAAATGCCAATCGATCGAAAGGTTCCCGAAATCGAGATCCGAAAAGCCCAGCAAATCAAATTTGCCGTCAATGATTTTTTCAGCTTTTTCGAGCACGTTCGCGACTCGCTGTCCACCGAATTTTTGGCGAAAAACCGCGACCGTTTGGTCTGTTTCTCGAAACGCAGGAAAAAATGTTTCTTCCGCAAACTCAAAAAAACGATCGCGCAAGATCTCCGCCGTAATTTTTTTTTTGCCGAAAACAGATTGGCTCAAAAGTTGTGATAATTCGTCGTCCGACGGCAATTTGCCGCCCAAACCGATTTGTTCGGCGCGGGCGGAAAACGCCTGTTCGCTGCGCGCGCGAATTTCCGTCCAGCTTCGACCTTTCAGTTTTTTGAGTTTGTCCAGCGGATTCATCATTGCCTGTTGTTTGATAATTTCATTTTCGCCAGCCGGAATAAAAGTCAAACCGCTCAAATTTTAATAATTGAAAATCAATCATTGATAAAAGAATTTGGCATCCGAAAAAACCACAATTAACCATTATCAAACTTTCAATTGTCTCAGCAGTTTTTGTCTTTCCATAAAAAAATTGTCCGGCTGCTTGTTTTTAACTTGTGACAGCTATCAATTTAACGGGGGCTTTGGATAGAAACGTTGAAAGCTTCGGAAATTTTAGTTTTTGTCATTCATAATCGTTTTCAGACGATAATCTCGAAACTTGCCGGGCGTCCCGGTTTGCCCGTCAACCGCCGCGAAAACCATATTAGCCGCCTCGCGCGCCGATGCAAAATAAACTTTATACGCGCCCGTTTTCTCGCCCTGTTCGATTATTTTACCAAAAAACGTGCGGGCGTCCTCGCCGATGCAAGCCGCTTGATCGTGGTCGAAAAATCCGTGGCAATAAAGCTTGACGAAGATCCAATCGGTGCGTCCTTTGACCGTGATATTCGCGTTTTTCCAACGATTAAACCGCGCCAGATCCATCGGCTGATTATGCACGAGCGCACCGTCTTCGAGTCGCGGCACGGGCAAGCCTTTAATCGTTCGCGTCCAATTAAAAACGAGCGGACCCGTAAAGATCATCGGCAATTGTTGATGATTTCTGCCCGCTTCGAGCGATTTTCCGCGCCGGTGCGGAACTTTTTCCACAAGTGGAAAACCGCATTCATAAATCTTGTTGATCATCGAAACCTGCGATTCGTCGGGTGCCGAAGCAAGCGTCATATCGGCATAACAGCCTGTTTCGGCAAGGATTTGCATTTCCTCGTCAACACCGCAAAAACGTCCGCCGCACGAATTGGCAAGCGCAAGATTACCGTGGACAAAAGCGTATCGCGGTTCGCCCGCGCGGTCGAACCGCGACAAAAGTCGATGTTCCTGCGCCAGACAATCCCGAAAATCAAGCAAGACTTTCCGCAAATTTTCCGCCGTGTCCGGTTTTTCGACGCCGTGATGCAGATGAATTTCGGTTTCGCCCAAACCTTCCGCCTGAAGCGCCGCCAGCTTGTCGAGGATTTCCGGCGCATATTGTTCTGCCGGATAAAAATTCGTGTGGCGAAATTTTGTGCCGTCCGCATCGATCAGGGCTTCACCCGTTTTTCGCGCCGCCAAATGCCAGTCGTCGAGCCGCCGCAGCTGCGTGTCCAGATCGAGCAAACCGTGCGCGCTCCAACTCGGTTCGAAATGATTGGCGATCGTCAATATTATATGTTTTTTCTCGAAAGCGTTTTGCTGCAGACGATTGGCAATCCGCTCAAACGGATAGCGCGCGAGCCACGGCAAATTCCATTTCAGTTTGGTCAAAAAATTTGTTTGTTGGGCTGACATTTTTATCAAAATTCTAAACCGCAAAACTATGTTCGCTGAAATACTGCGCGATCAGAAACATTTTCAGGAGAGCCATTTTGACGACGATAAAAGAAGGCGTGCGGCGATTGTCGTCCGGCAAAGCGCCTTTGATCTTCAGATTATTTTTTGAAAATTCCTTTTCTAAAAACGCGCGTGTTTGAAAAATTTCCTTGCCTTGCCAGAAACCTTTTTGAAGTTGTTTGCCGGTCAAAAGATGCCACAAACTTGCCGCCAGACAGATCAGCGGATAGGCAATCTGTTTTGGACTAAAGGTTTTCAGCCTTTCAATAATCAACTCGAAATAAAACATCGGCGCGTGCGTTTTGAGCAAAAAAACGCCTTCCGGTTTGAGGACGCGCGAAATTTCGGCGAGCGTTTCGCGATTATTCATATAGGGCAGCGCGACGAGACACAAGACGACATCAAAACTCGCGTCGGCAAACGGAAGCTTTTCGCCCTCGGAACGCACAAAAACAAGCCTTTCAGTTTCGGCGGAGATACTTTTTGTGAATGTGCCGAGTTTTTCCGCCGAATCGATTCCGACACAAACCGCTCCGGTTTTTTCGAGAAAAGGCAGAAGCTCTTGTCCGGCGCCGCAACCGACATCAAGCACTTTTTCGATTTTTATATCTTTCGCCGCGTCAACCAGCCAATCGCGTTTGGCAGATTCCCGTTCGGCGAATTTTCTCAGCGATTCTTTTGCGTATTCTTCGTAATTTATGAGCATTGTTTCAGTAAATATTTATATAACCCAAAATTTCAATAAAAATCCTAGCCGTCAACAAACTGCCGGTGCCAGAGTTCGAGCATCCATAAAATCCACAGCGCGTGCGAATGGTCGCGCCGTTTTTTGGCGTGTTCTTCGAGCAAAAGATTGATATATCGCGGCTCGAAATAACCGCGCTCAAGCGAGCGTTTTTCGCTCAAAATGCCGTGAATCCGGTCTTTCAGCTGCGAATTTATCCAATCGCCGATCGGCACGCCGAAACCTTGTTTTTCGCGGTACAAAATCTCGTCCGGGACAATGCCTTCCATCGCTTTTTTGAAAATATACTTGGTTGAATTGCCTTTTAACTTTAACTGCGCCGGAATCGTCTGGACAAATTCGATCAGTTCGTGATCGAGCAGCGGCACCCGCGCTTCGAGCGAAACAGCCATCGTCATCCGGTCGACCTTTGTCAAAATATCCGACGGCAGATAGGTTTTACTGTCGAGATAAAGCAGTTTATCGGTCGCGTTTTCGCTCGCAGCGCGACCGGCGATTTCGCGGTAGATCGCTTCGGCTTTTCCGAATTGCCCGTTCAGATTTTCGCGCAGAACCTTTGAATAAAGCTCGGATTTTTTGAGTTTTCCGAAATACGAAATGCTGTCGATATAACGGTCAACCGCGTCCAAACTCGTATTGTAAAGAAAATTTTTACCCTTCGCACCGTGCGGCAGCATTTGGCTCAAAGGTTTCAGAAGATTTTGCCGAAACGCGCGCGGCAAATTTCCCAAACCGCTTCGGCGTTTGTCCGTCACGTAGCGCGTGTAGCCCGCAAAAAGCTCGTCGCCGCCGTCGCCCGACAAAACGACCGTCACAAAATCACGAGCCATTTTGGCAACCATAAAAGTCGGCAGCGCCGAAGAATCGGCAAAAGGCTCGTCAAAATGCCAGACCAGATCATCGACAATTTCGACCAGATCGGGCGTCACGATAAATTCCTGATGTTCGGTGCCAAAATGTTTGGCGGCGATCCGCGCAAATTTCAGCTCGTCGAAGCTGTCTTCGTGAAAGCCGATCGAGAAGGTTTTAACCGGCGCGTCCGAAATCTGCGACATCATTCCGACGATCGACGACGAATCGACGCCGCCCGAAAGAAAGGCGCCCAGCGGAACTTCCGAGATCAAACGAATCTTGACGGCTTCCCTGATCTTTTCGCGCAAAACTTCGATGTATTCGGCTTCCGATTTGATTTCCGAATGCGCCGAATAATCAAAGTCCCAATATTGCCGCGTCGTCACTTCGCCGTTTTTAAAAAACAAAAACGTCCCGGGCGCGAGTTTGTGAACGCCTTTGAAAATGCAGAATTCTTCCGGCACATAGCCGAATGTCAGATATGAATCGAGCGCCGACAGATCGATTTCTTTTGAAATCTCGCCGTATTCGAGCAAAACTTTGAGTTCCGAGCCGAAAACGAAATTTCCGCGTTCGGTCAAACTGTAAAAAAGCGGCTTTTTGCCGACGCGGTCGCGGGCGATAAAAAGGCTTTCGTTGGCAAAATCGTAAATCGCAAAGGCAAACATTCCGCGTAGATGCCGGACGCAATCGGCGCCGAATTCTTCATAGGCGTGGACGATCGTTTCGGTGTCGGAATTGGTTTTAAACCGGTGTCCGCGAGCTTCCAAATCTTTCTTGAGACTCTGGTAATTATAAATTTCGCCGTTGAAAACGATCGCTAAATTCTCGGAACAATCGAAAATCGGTTGTTGCCCGCTTTTGAGATCGATGATCGCCAGCCGCCGCATTCCGAGCGCGGCGCGGTCTTTGACGATCGTGCCTTGCTCGTCGGGTCCGCGATGCGTGATGGAGCGGCACATTTTATCAAGCAGACTCGCTCGTTCAGCGATCGGCGCGCTTTTTTCTTTGGAGATAAATCCGGCAATTCCGCACATAAAATTAGTCTTGAGTCTTGAGTCCCGCGTCTTGGGTCAATTGGATTTTGGGTTTGAAAATTTTTGTTAAGATCGAAAGTTTTCCGCTTATAAAATGTTTTTCATCGTCGTCAATGATGCCGAAAAAGTTTGCGCTGAAAAGATAGATCGGCACGAAAATTATCAAACACAAACTTAAGATCAGCGCACCGGAAACAAAATCGATGACGCTGGTTTTTGAAAAGCCGAGGACATTTTGCGCAAAATCCGCGCTGAAAGCGGCGATCATTGCGCTCGACTGCCAGTAAAACAAAAATGTCAAAATGCCCGCCAGAAGCGCACAAACAGCGGTTTTCGCAATGTCCTTGAGCAGATAAACGTCGGCGGGTTTGACTTCGAGTTTGCGCAGAACGGCGAACGACGAGATGATTTTTTCGGTGATCGTCGTCGCGACGACGATCGCGATCATGCCGCGCAGATCGAAGTTTTGAATGCCGAAATAAAGCGCCGAAACGAGCGCGATAAAAATAAAGATCCGCAAGGTCAGAAGAAATCTCCCGAGTTCTTTGTAAGACCGGACGATCGGGTCAACCACCCAAATATAAAACGGCATCAGCGTAATATTTATCAAAAAGATCGGGACGCTCGCCGCATAGTTTCGCGTAAAGAGCGTAATGATAAAGGTCTGCGCCGTGATCAGCAGAAAAATATAGATCGGGAAATAGAAAAACGCGAGCTTCTGCATTGCCCGCGTCGTCAGCCGAATCATTTCGCGCTTGTCATTTTCAGCCTGCAGTTTGCTCATCCGCGGAATCAGCACGGACGTCACGGATTCCGAAATCATCGCGATCAGCGGCAGTTCGAAACAGCCGTAAGCATAGATCGCGTAATCGGACGCGCTGAATTTGTAGCCGACAAAATAATTGTGAATATCGGTTTGCATCGTCCATAAAAGTCCCGCCAAACCGAACGGCAAAGCGTAAACGAGCTGTTCGCGGAAAAATTTGAAATCGAAACTTTTCCAAAAGCGCGGAAAACGCGAATTCAGATAAACGAGCAAAACCAAAGTCTGGACCGCCGCCTGGATCATCGCCGCATAAACAAAGGCTTCGACGCTCGCGAACAAGATCACCGCGCTCGTCATCAAAAGCGTCTTTGTAAATTGCGCGAGAATGATAAACGCGGTCGCCGCGCGTGCTTCCTGATTGGCGACCGCCGCGGTTTCGAGAAACGCCGAAAAGATCCAAAGCCAGATGACGACGCCGATTTTTGGCGCGAGCCGCGTGATTTCTTCGTTGCGGAAAATATTGCCGAGCAGTTGCGGATAAAAGAAAAGCAACAGGCACGCCAAACCGCCGACGATAAAATTAAAGATCAGAATATTGAAAACAGCCGCGGCGCGGCGTTCGGTTTCCCGCGAGAGAAAATAATAGGCGCTCATCGAAACGCCGAGCGGCAAAATCGCGACGGCATTGATAATCACCTGAAAAACCTGGCGGTAAACACCGACCGTGTCCTGCGTCAGAAAACGGACGATCAGCAACGGCAGCAGAAAACTGAACGCAAAGCCGACGACTTTGGCGAACAAAAGCCACGCGCTTTGGGACTTCAGCGATTGCGTTTTGGCGGTTTCTTCCACGTTTTCTTTTTCTACAATACTACGATTTCTGCGGGGCGATAAATGAAAATTCCGCCGGACGGAGCTTCTTGAAAAGACGGAGGGTTAATTTCGGCGAGATTTTCAGCAAAACCATGATCAAAAACAGTTTCGGCTTGCGAAAATATTTGTTTGCTTTGGCGATATGCGCCTGCGCTTCGGCAAAATCGCCGTTGGTCAAACTGAATTTTCCCTGTTCGAGTTCGTATTCGGCTTTATAGATCAGCATTTGTTTATTCCAGACCTGATTTTCACGTTCGTTCAGACCGTATTTTTCACGAATGACATTCAAAGCGCGGATATTTCGGAAAGACCTTTCGACATTCGTTCCCGAAAGACTGTTCAGACGAACGCGATATTTGACCAGCACAGCGGTTTGATAACCGATCCGTGCGCCGTTTTTGGCGAGCCGGTACCAGAGGTCAAAATCCTGCATGCGCGGCAATTCCGTGTCGAACATATTCAACCGGACAACCCAATCTTTTCTCAAAAGCGTTCCCGATGTGATGACATTGCACTGCGCGCTGATCAAGGTTTCCGTCGTCACCGCGCCAGTCGAAGGCGAGGTTTTCGTATATTTTTCGCCTTCAAAAAGCGGTTCGCCGAACAGTTCGGCGTCGCAATAGATCATATCGAGATCGTCTTTTTCCAGAGATTCGACCTGCGCTAGTAAAAAATTCGGCAGCCAAATGTCGTCGCCGTCGAGAAATGCCAGATATTCGCCGTGCGCCAGACAAATCGCGGTGTTGCGCGCTTGCGACGCGCCCAAATTTTCCTGTTCGGCATAAACAATCCGGTCGAAATAAGACCCGAGCGCAGATTCCAGATCCTTCGTATCGGTTGAACCGTCGTTGACCAGAATAACTTCAAAATTATTGTAGGTTTGCGCAAAAACCGAATCGAGCGTTTCTTTGACAAACAGCGCGATATTAAAGGCGGGAATGACAACGCTCACCTTTGGCGTTTTGATGACTTGTCTGCCGACCCGCAAATTTTTGATCCTTTTTTTAATCTGCGCGCAATCGGTGTATTTTTCTTCCGTGTAAACTTTCATACGGTTTGATTAAAAGTCGAAACAGCTTCGCGTTCCTCATTTTTTTCACGGATCGGCTCCCAGGTCGCGTAGCGTTCGCCGCGCAGGAATTTATAAAAACCGACGGCGGAAGCCAGATTGGCGAGCACGAAATAATGCGGAATCGCAAAAACACCGATCTTCGCGCCCATCTTTTCAAAAAACCAGCCGATAAACGCGAGCAGATAAAATGCGATCTGCAGCAGAAAAATCATTTCAAAAACCGGTGAAGAGCGAACCAGAAAAGCGTTTGAGATCAAGATCAACAGCAAAAAAAGCGGAACGGCATAGCGCAAAACTTTGTGCGAAACAAGTTCGACCGCATAAAAGCCGCTACGCAAAGGATTCAGCATTTTGCGGTTGCGCCATAAATCCGTAAAGGTCTGCGAAATGACGCGGACGCGCATCCGCATTTCCTTGTCGGTCTGCCGGTTCGTGTCTTCGGTGCAAACCGCGCGCGGTTCGTAAACCGAGCGCAAGCCTTGTTCGTAAACGAGCGTGCAGATCAAAAAATCGCTGCACGCTTCCGCATACATCGGACGATACGCCGATTTGCGAATCGCGTAAAGACAGCCCGACGCGCCGATCAGCGAACAGGCGCGGCTTTCCGATTCCTTCAAAAAAGTTTCGTAATTCCAATATTTCTGCGCGCCTTTGCCGACGTTCGACGCGGAATTATCAACGTAGATCAGTTTTCCCGCCGCGCAGCCGATCGATTCGTCGGCAAAATTCGGCAATATTTCTCGTAAAACATCGAATTTATAATCGGTCGTCGCATCGGAAAACAAAATTATTTCACCCGTCGATATTTCGACGGCGTTGTTTTGCGTGACGGTTTTGCCGACTCTGCCTTCCTGACGAAAAAGTTTGACGCCGTATTTGGCAAATTCCTTGACGATTTCGTCGGTCTGATCGGTCGAACCGTCGGACGCGACGAGAATTTCGAGCTTTTCTTTCGGGTAATCGATTTCGAGCGTGTTTTGTAATTTTTGCCGAATTGCTTTTTCTTCGTTATAAGCGGTAATTAAAATCGTCACTTGCGGCTCAAACGCGGCGCGTTTTATTTTTTTCGGAAAGATCAAACTGACCAGATAGACGAGTATCGGATAGCCGGCGTAAACATAAACGAGCGCGGCAATTGCTAACCAAAAAATCACTTGGGCGATTGAATTAACCATTATTTTCAGCCACGTTCCAACCGATCAATTTTTTTAACGGCGCGGCTTTGACCTCTTCTTTGACGTCTTTTTCGATTTGATAAATTCTTCTGAAAGCCACGGCGTAGGCGATCAAATAATAGATAAACCAATTATACGCTACTGCGACAAAAAAACTAGAAACCATGTAAGCAACGATGCTCGCCTGCAAACCGATCGCCAGATAGTAAAACCAGTCGTGTTCGTTTTTTGCAAAAAGCGTCCGCTCGATCGCGCCGAGTTTTCTGAACGGGCTGACCATAAAAATCAGGTACGCGAGCAGTCCGAGCAGTCCGATTTCCGACGAAACCTGCGTAAAAGCATTGTGCGTGACGAGATTATGAACCCCGACGATCGGGAAATTCCCGATCCCGATGCCCCACGGATTTCGGAGCGTGACGATGATCGAACGCTCCAGCAGCTCGCGCCGCTGGTCTGATGAACCGACCGGATCAAGTCCGGGAATAAAGATCGAAAGAATCCGCAAACCGTAATTTCCGGGCGCGAGCAAAACGACGATCAAACCGAAAAAAGCGGACGCCGCCATCACGTTCAGACGATTTTTGCGCCCGAGTTTCCACGCCAGAACGACCGCCGAAGCGATCAGTCCCAAAAATCCGCCGCGCGAATAGGTAACGAAATTTGCCGAAACAAAAAGCACTGCCATCGAAAAATAAACCAGCCGCATGATTTTGCTTTTCGAAGCGATCCCCAAACAAACGGCGAGCGGAATCATCGTCACCAGATGCAGCGCGAGATCGTTCGGATTGCCGAACATTCCGCCGATCTCAACGTCAACGCGATAACCTTCCGCCTTGAGTTCGCCCTTCATAAACAAATCCAAAGCCTGATAACTGAGAACAAAAGCCATCGAAAGCGAAAGCCACATCAAACCCATCAAACGACGGCGCGTTCGCAGCACATTGACCATCACGATAAACATCAAAACGGCTTTGATAAAAGTATCGTTAAAGGTCTGCCACGCCATCGGCGGATCTTTGGCGATCGGCATCGTCAAAAGCGCGAGAAACGTGAGCGCGAGAATTGCTTTGACTTCCGTCGATAAAACCGTCAGATTTCCCTCGGTCGCGAGCTGTGTCGGCAGATAGATCAAAAGGGTCGCGAGCGCAAAATAAAACGCCGTCGCCGACAGAAACGAAAGTCCGGAAACCAATTCATAGGGACGAAACAGAACGAGGATCGAAAAAAGATACAAACCGAGATAACTGAACGTGTGTCCGTTGCGCTTGAGCCAATTGTCTTCGCTTAAAAGCTGGCGGTCTTTTTCCGCTTTTTTTTCAACTTTCCGGCGTTTTTGCCGTTCCGCAAAAGGCAGTTCGTCCGCCGGTTTCGAATCTTTTTCAGATGGCATAAAAATTTCCGCCTGCGCCGTTTCTTCTGCTTTGAAGCTTGAAGAAAACGAATCAGACGGAAATTTGCTGGTGTTTTTGAGGTTTAGGTTGGTTAGGTTTTGTGAGTTTCGGAGCTCCTGAATTTTATCGTAAGGTTTCAGGTTTTGTGAGTTTTCTGCTTTTTTGTGAGTTTCGGAGCGTGAGTTTCCGAGAGGGCTGAGCGAGGTTTGGTCGGGTGAATTGGCGCCGCCGGTTTTAGCTTTCGGCGTAAGGCTTTTGTAATCGGAGTTTTTTGGCTGGTCGGCGGACATCAATCAATTTTTGCGTCATCGCGTTCAGGGGCAAAGGCGTCGGTGCTTTTAACTTTTCGGATTTGATGAAAAAATTCTCGGATGACATTTTAACACTTTTTAGTGGTGACGGGTAAGAAATTTGCGAAGAGAACAACCGGATTTCAGACCGCAACCTGTTCGTTTTCGTAGGAAATTATGTCGCGCACTTTGCTTTTCAAGGCTTTTTCAAATTGCCGCGCTTCGTTGACGCCGTTAAAGGAAAGCGATTGCAGATTCGATTCGATGCGTTTGCGGTAATCCGAGACGAGCGAATCGGAAACGCCGAGCATTTCGGCGACTTCGAGCTGCGTGCCGCCGTTGCTCGTCAAATAACAATGCCATAAAACGCTGATCATCCGGTTGTATTGTTTGGCTTTGCCGCGCACCGATTTATTTAAATTCTGCAGAAATCCGTCGACAAATTCGGTCGCCAACGATTCGGCTTCCTGACGCAAAAATCCCTGTTCGGGATTTTCGCGCGTGTCGGCGTGTTCGAATTCGTATTTACCGTTTTCGTCGTCTTCACTGCCCGTGCCGCCGATCGGCACCAGATAAATATCCATCACCGGCAGACGCGACATCACGAACGAACGCAAGCTGCGGACATCGACCGGCGAATCGATCGCTTTAAAGACCTTGACGATCAATTTTTCGAGATCGCTGTTGCTGATCACGATTTGCGCGTCGCCTGTGCAGCCGACCATTCTCGTATCGCGACTGTGAAACGAAACGACCTTGACGCGTTCTTCCATTTCCTGCACGTTACGGCGCGTTTTTT